>JAIXTE010000089.1 GCA_027484315.1 Burkholderiales bacterium
AAAACCGCAATAAGCGAGAATTAGGGCAAACGTCAGGAAAATAAAGTTGGGCATGCCAGGGATTAAGCCCAAAACGCCAACTACTGAGGCTGTGATATAAAAGGGTTTAGGATGACTAAGGAGTTGTTTATTGACCTGGGTGCCAATATCATCACCCTGCCCTACCCTTGCCACCACAAGGCCCGCTGCAATGGAGATCACCAACGCCGGGATTTGCGCAACCAAACCGTCTCCTATCGCTAGCAACACGTAGACGTTTCCTGCGTCACTAAAAGATAGGCCATGCGAGGCCATCCCGATCGATATTCCGCCGATAATGTTGATAAACAAAATAAGGATACCGGCGACCGCGTCGCCACGAACGAACTTACTTGCGCCATCCATTGCTCCGAAGAACTCCGCCTCGGATGATAAATCCGCCCGCCTTTCTTTGGCTTCTTTCTCCCCAATGAGCCCAGCATTCAAGTCGGCATCAATCGCCATCTGCTTGCCCGGCATAGCATCAAGAGTGAAACGAGCTGAAACCTCCGCAATCCTCCCGGCGCCCTTGGTGATTACAACGAAGTTGATCACAACGAGAATTGCGAACACCACAATACCTACAGCCAAATCGCCGCCAACCAGGAACTCCGAAAAGGATTCAATAACTTTTCCGGCGGCATCCGTGCCAGAGTGACCGTTCATTAAAACTACGCGTGTACTCGCTACGTTGAGGGCAAGGCGCAGCAAGGTGGTAATCAACAAAATACTGGGGAAAACGGCGAATTCCAATGGTTTCTTTGTGTACATGCTCGCGATTAGCACCATGATTGAAATCGCGATATTGAACGTAAAAAAGACATCAAGAAGGAACGGTGGCAGCGGCAATACCATCATCGCCAAGATGGCCATGATAAATACTGGAACGCCTATGTTTTTAAGCTCAGAAATATTGACGTTTAAAGGAAATGACGAGATCCCCGATTTTTTCGTTTTCATTTATCACTCTCTAGTGGATCCATTCCCTTGGGTATGTCATCGTTTGTAGGTAACTCTGTTTCTGCATGACGGCCTTCGGATAGTGCATAAACATAGGCCAGCACCTTTGCTACGGCCTTGTATAGCCCATCCGGAATCTCACGGCCTACCTCTACGTTTTTATAAAGACTCCTGGCCAGCGGAGGAGATTCAATTATTGGAACTTCGGATTTCCCTCCGATCTCCCTGATACGCGCCGCGACTTCATCGACACCTTTGGCAACCACAAGGGGCGCTGATCGTTTGTCTCTTTCGTACTTGATTGCAACCGCATAATGCGTAGGGTTGGTAATGATCACGTCAGCGGACGGGATTGATGACATCATTCTCTTTTTAGCCATCTCGCGCTGGATAGATCTTATGCGGGCCTTTAAATGGGGGTCCCCGTCTGATTCCTTGTTTTCCTTCTTTAGTTCATCAAACGACATCCTCAATTTTTTAGCGTGCCGCCAAAGCTGGTAGGGGACATCAAAGGCTGAGATAAAAAAGTATATGGCTGCGAGTATTAGGGTATTCTCCAGCGCCATATAACTAACCTTGATAATGGCGGCTTTTAGACCGAGGGAGGAAAGCGCTGAATAAGCAGCAAGGTCAAGGTAAACCAGGTAGAAACCCACGCCTCCAACTGCCATCGTCTTGAAAATGGCTTTCGCCAACTCGGCCAGTCCGTTTGTGGAAAAAATGTTCGAGAGGCCTTTGACTGGATTAAGTTTGGAGATGTTGAAAGAGAGAGGCTTCCAGGACCAGTTTAAACCCCCGATACAAACGGAGGCGAGTACAGCTACAAGAATCAACGCGCCCAAATACGGGAGAAGTGCAAAGAGAGACATCGTAAGTGCACTGACAAACCGAATGCTCATCATTGCCGGATCAAATGCTTCTCGACGGTCGAACGAGAGGGTTTCTTGGAACAGCGCCTTAAGGTCGGAGGATAACCCCGGACCAAAGAAGTAAAGTGAGGCCACCGCCACCAATAGCAGAGAAGCTCCACTGAACTCACGGGATCGTGCAACGTCACCATCCTCGCGCGACTTTTGAATCTTTCGCTCGGATGCTGGGAGGTCCCTGTCTTCGGATTGGCTTTCGCTCGACATAAATTAATAAATTTACTTATGACCCCCATCATAGCAAAAGATGGTGAGAGAAAACTATTATTTATGTCCGGCTAAGAAAAAAAAATAGGGGCTCAAGGCCCCTATTTTCGAATTTACTCGGTTTTCTCACGTCTTTTAACGTAGCCGCTCCGAATAGCCTTGTGGGCGTATCGACACGGTACTTTTTGAAGGCGGGCAATTGCAGCCAGGTACGCCCCGTGGGGACTGTAATCGTGTTCCCATTTGAAAAGGGTAAAGAACTTTTCTTTTGCCGCGTTGTATGGCACTTCCTTGTTCTTTTTAAAATATCCCATCACAAATTCTGTGAACTCTTTCGCGCCTTCCTCGTTGTAAGGCAGATCCCTTCCGATTAGGCCCCAGTCGTCCCCCGCTGGGGCAATTTTCCCCCAAGTGCTTACCTGAAACGTAGACCGAAGGTTTCTGGTTTTCTTTAGATTCTCAACGATATCCTTTGCGGACATTGGGCCCTCATTTTTCAAAAGAAGGTTTTCAATTTCTTGAGAAATCAACCTTGATCCTGTTTTTTCATCCGCCCCTTTTTCCTTCGATGTAAAGCGGTGATAACCAAGATACATAATAAATTTGGACTTCTCGGTGATTACGCTGAGGTCCTTGTAGCTGCTTAGGTCCCCCTGTTTGATCACCCCTTTATCGATTAGCTCGTTATAAGCCTCTTCGTGATGCAGGGCACTCTTGGGGGACTCGTTCACCATCCTGACCAACGCTTTCTCTATTTTGGCTCGTGTGTCCTTGTCTATTTTTAAGTGTTTCTCAACACCAAAGAGGCTTGGCCCGAAATTAAAGATCATTGGATGATCAATACAAATATTCCTGATGTACGTCATCGTTGGGGTCTTTTGAGTCATCTTGGACACAGCGTCCCTGATGTCTTTTACGAACATAGGTTGCGTCGACTCTTGAAGTGCTTCAAGAACATAAGAGGATTCAGACAGCACTGTTCCCAGGTAATCACCTTCATCACTAAATCGGAAGCTCTGCAAAGCAAGATCCACAATAAAGTCAATTGTCTTCTTACGATCAAAGATGGGCGGGATCTTCGAGATAATGATCGCCTTTGCAACCAGAGAAGCGCCCTCAATGTTACTTCGTGCCTTAATTGAGCACGAATTCCGGATCGACTTGACGGCTGAGGATCTAAGGGCGTTTATCTGGGCCTCGCGTAACTCGCAGAGATATCCAGTGACATTCGTTACCTTTTTCGGGCTGCCGCTCTTCTCAATCAAATAGGACAGGAGGTCTAAGTATTCGGACGCGCTGGGGAAATACTTTTCAATCTCCGGGCCGGAAATTTTTATAAGCTCTGCTGATTCCTGGTCTGCCAAAGTGACGAGTTTTTCAACGTAATCAGTTACGTCCTTCAAGTCGCCCTCGAAACAGTCCTTCTCTATAACCCTTACGCGTTCCTTTGTCAGGTTAAATAGATCGCCTACATCTGACAGCGTCATGGGCTCGCCAAAAATGCCGGAGCGCAGCGTCACTATGGCCTGAGCGCGGCTTTCTAGCGACAGAAGCTTATTTGCGAAAAGAGCCTCCACTTTGTGTGGGGATGCCGCTTTTTCGATTAGTAATTCTTTATTGACAGTTTTTGTTTTTTTGTGTATCATTGTGTTGAAAAACTCTCGTTTTTTGTTTAGTTGTGTGATTGTGCAACTAATTTCAAACAAAGTCAACACCACTTTATTTATTTGTCAACCCACCTGCATTTTGAGCCCTCGACTCGGCTCGGGTTTCCTAAGATCGGTTTTTAGCGAGTCTAAGACGGCAAGGTCGTTGAGTTTTTCATCCCTCACGATATCGCTATGATAGATAACGGATTTCTCCATGAGTTGGTACTTTTCGGTTCTCGACGAACTTAGCCAGTTAAAGGATCCGGATATCATGACGTCATCGTCAATGTATATGACTTTCTGGTGCATCTTATTCACGAGGCCCACTTTTGCGCCGGCTGATTCTAGTTCTTGTAAAACGACAGCAAATTCATCTTCGCTATAGTTCTGAAGATTAGAATCCTTAGCTAAAAAGATTTGGACATCAACGTTGCGGTTTGATGCGTCAGCAATCATTTCAAGGATTCCATCGGACTCCATGACATGCCTTGTGATCCACGGACTAACTATCATCAGGTTGTTCCGCGCCATCTTGAATGAATTGCTAAGGGCTTGTCTGTGACCCTCTAGATTCGAGATGAATTCCGGCGGGGTTTTTGTGTTAATCGGCTTTATTAAGTCATCTCTTAGGAGGTTCTCAATTGGTATTTTTATCTCGTTTGACGGCTTCGAAAATAGATACTTTCCGAGCAGCGAGGATGGCTTACCCTCGCGCAGCGAAAAAATAGTGGTGTCCCCAAATACTAAGAAGGCATCCTTCGCGCGGCTAACTGACACGTTGAGCATGCTGGGACTTTCATCAAAAAAGAAGTCAGATTCTCTGTCATGTTTTGAGTAGACAGGGCTAAACAGAACGATTGGTTTTTCTGCGCCCTGGAGTGAATGAACTGTGCCGACCGTGATATCTGAGATGTCTTGGTTTACATCAACATTTAGCCCCATACTTTTGTAAGTTTCGCCGAGCGCTATCTTAAGGTTTTCAGGGCCTTCGGACAAAAGCTTTTTTATCAAAGAAGACTGAGGACGGAAAGGTGTAATAATTGCGGCAATTTCACTTAACTTCTTTTTATAGTCATAAACTAATTTTGGAGCGTTGCTCAAAATCCAATGAGCTATCATTTTCGCTTCAAGTGTGTTGAGCCTTGACCCAGCGTCTGGACGATCACTTTTACCAGGTATATGCGCATAGCCCATCGCGGGAAGCCTTACCAGCGATCTCTCGTCATCTTTTTTGGACCCGCGCATAGGAATGAGCTTGTTTTGATAACAGAGCTCGTTACAAAAAGCGATGAGGTCATCATACCCCCGCCTGTGCTCATAGAGGTGAAGGCCCGGGGCAAGAGATAAGTCGGAATGCAGTCGAGATGCATTTTGGGCGATCTTCATGATGCTTCCGGAACTCGACGAAAATCCAGAGTTTTCCAGATCTATAAAATTGAGATCCTCGCTTATAAGTCCAGCGGATTCTGCGTTGCAGAAGTCCATTCCTTTGGTCACCGACCACACTGGCTCAATTTGAAACGTATCGCCAACGACAAGAGCCTTTTTTGCAAAAGCGAAACCCGTTATGCCCACCTCGGGTGTAACCTGCCCGGCTTCGTCAACAATAAGAAGGTCAGCAAAGTTAAAGGCGATCGAATTCTCAAGCCTGTTTTTGAATGAGAAATATTTTGGTAGGGAATGGAAAGTAGAAACAAAACAGGGCGTCAACATTGCGCGCCTTCCATATATTTTCTGCAACTCCGACTCGCTGAAGGGTTTGCCAAAATATGTTTTGTCTGGATTTCCCGCCCACAAAGTGGCGTTCATTTCCTGTAGCCATCGGGCTTCCCAATAATGGGTGGCCAATTTGAAAAGGGGCTGTCTTATTTTAAAGTCGGCGGCCCGGTCAAGAGCTTCGATCTGAATAGAGTCAGGATTCTCAATTCCCAGTTTTCGGGCTGTGAGAATGAGCTCCTGCTTTGCCTCGTTTAAAAGTTGTGAGTTGTGGTCAAGCGTGCCGGCGAAATTAGATAGTAAGAGAGCGTTTTTTTGGCAAATCTCAATACAATTGGACAGAATCGATTCGAATTCTTCCGGGGAAACAGTGATCTCGGATAGGTGAGAAATCTCGGAAAGCCTATAATCCTCGATCAGAGCGTTGATGAATTCCTTCAGTTTTCCTGCTGGGAATCCCCTGGATACAAGACGAGGATCCAGGATAATCGTTTTGTAGTCCAGCCATTCCTTATGCGCGACCTCGTACGTCTCCTGCCTTGACTGCAGCTCAAAGGCCTTTGCCCTAGCTGAATCAGGCTCCATGAAACCCAAGCACCCCTCAGTTCTAAGCTGTTCAACTTTATGGCGTGCTGAAGAGAGAATTTCGATTGAGTCTTCTATGCCTTTTAAAATGGACCAGCCTTTTTTTAGCGAGGTGGACATGATGGCAGTTGCCTGGGATAGGGTTGTATCGTCCTCCCGTTTAAAGCATTTTTTAAACCTCGCTAAAAAATTCTGTATCGTCTTATCCTTATCGGAGGACTCCAGGGCATTAACTTTTGAAAGGTCAAAAAAATCTGTCTGGGAATCCCTGAAATAAGTCCCGTACGAATCCAGTCCATCAATCCATCGTCCATAAAAGCTTGAAGCGGGATTCTCCTCTATGGAGGAAAAGGAGGTCAGGATGTTTGTGACCGCCTGGTTGTTTGTTGAGCAGGCAACTGTTATGGGGGGATATCTATCGCCGCGGATCGCAGATTGAACCCAGTTAGAGGCAACGACGCTCTGCAGCAGAGTTGTCTTTCCCGTTCCCGGCGGGCCGTTTAAAGTCAGGACCTCCCCGTCTCGCAATGTTCCCAAATTGGTCAGAGCAAGGCGCTGAGCGTCAGCCAAAGGAAAACTAGGGCTCATATGGCCTGCTCTAACCGCCATAGCGTCACATGCCGGTTTTACCTGGGCGACATGTTCAAGCCCATCCCCACGGAGCATGGTAGAAAGCAAAGGGGCGTCCTTTCCCTTCAGCAGATTTCGTTCAAGCTCGTCGTAAACAAATTCAAGATTTTGGGTTATGGAGGTGACGGCAGGGCAAAGCTGAACGCTGGAGGACCTTTCGTAGACACTGTTTTTTTCCAAAAACTCTGAGCAGACTGCATCCTGCATAGCAGATACGTATTCTAGGAGGCCTGCAATGGATTCCGCCTTCCATGGACTGGAAACAATAAACCTATCGAAGTCTTCAAAAGTCCCCAGTACAACATTTGTAAAGGAGCCCTCCGATGTCATCTTGTTTGCAAGCAACCCCTTTTGAATAATTGGTTGCGTAGAGGATACCGAGATGGAGCCATCATTTGAGAGTACAAGTTCAGCAGTGGCGCAGTAGATCTGATGAGGCAAGTTGCGATTGCCATCAAATTGTTTTTTGACAATTTTACCCAGATACGCGGTTACGCGTACCTCTTTGACAAATTCAGACCCCCTTGAAAATCTGTGGAACTCCTCTTTTGTTATCGAGGCCGACAAGCTTTCATCTGACAGAGCCAACTCTACGGGGGCGATGCCATCACGTACGGAAGGGTAAAGAGGAGGCTCCCCAGAAAGAGATTTTCTGAGGTAGGCTAATTTTTGTATAAATTGATCCCGGTTCGACATACTTGAGTCCATGATCTATTTTGCTGCAGTCAAAACGGTTTATGCAAAGATTTCCGATCACAATTTTCAGTTATTGATATTTTGTTGCTTTATGTGTATGATTAATGATGGAGGTCATAATGAAAAGTCATTTCATCAATTTATTGGCTGAGGCACTAAAGAGCTTAAGGGCCGACGAATCCTTTTTTTCCGCAGGGTTGGTCTCGTATGTTGAGCAAAAGGGGAATATTTCAGTTGCCCTGGACTTCTTTAACGATAAAAACGGGATAAGCGCGAATACTCAGTGGTCTGATTCGATCGAAAGAATAAAAGATATTTCGACTTTTAAGAGTGGTTCCAAGCCCATAATGTTCTTTCAAATACGAGCAGTAAAACATACGGGACTTAGCTCTGAACCTCATTTGATATTGATCAAATCAATACATGAGAAGATAGGCCTATCGCTGCTGGAAGTAACATTGATTATGGAGGAATCACGAGAGACGGGTTTCTTTGTAAATTACCCGGACAAGCAAATAACCTTCCCATACATAGAAAGCTTATATCTTGAGACACTGGAAAGTTTCTTGCAGTCCGAATCGCTGAAGAAGAGGATCCATAGAACAGAGGAGCCTGAGGATCTGCTGTTCCACAGATTCGTCTCCATGTATCAATCGGGAGAAATGTCGGACAAGGGCTTCTATAAAAATTTTGACGTAACAAAATTAATTCGACAACACTAACCCACTTTGAATGCCCTTGATGACGTCGCTCTGGTACTTAGAGACGCACGATAGCGACGCTCCACCTCTTCAAACTGAGTAATCTCCTTTTCTGAAAGGGAAGAAATATCTCTTGTTTGAGAAAACTCATCGATGTATAACTTGTCGATAAATTCTGAAGCTCTATCAAATGCGAGAAGAAAGTTCTTCTCAATCTGCTCGTCATTTAAATCTTGGGTTGTACCAATGTAATAGTCGATTATCTTATCAACGGACGAGTGATGCTGAGGATTTTCCTTCTTAAATTCCAGGAAATCCGAAATCAAGTTGGTCCAGTTTTTCGAATCAGAAAAGCGCACCAGGTCTCTAACAAAGGATAGGTCTGGCGTATCAACACCAAGATCGATAGCCTTGTTTATTAGATCGTAAGACCTCTTTCCAAATGACTTCTTTGCGGAAACAAAGGAAGCAAGACACATTACCGGGTTTAACCTTACGTCTTTAGAGTTATCCACGACATCCGCGTAGGACGGAATTTGAATTGAGTCGACTGCGTTGTAAGACCTTACGGTCTCGAAGAAATCTCCAACAGGAACGTCTAATTTAAGAGCCACGGAGCGTGCGAGGCTGGAACGCATAGAGTTGTCCTTTGCTCTCGAAATAATCCTGGCCAACTCCTCCTGCACTGACGCGAAGAAAACAGGATCAACGTTGGGGTTCTTAAGTATCGAAAAGGAAGGATCAAAATTATCTCGTTTTCGTAGTTTGTGGACAACTAGATCGACAAGCACTTCATGGATGTGTGATCGCTGATTAATACAATCACTGAAAATCGTCTTCCGCCTTTCAGCCTCCGCCAGGATCACTTCTTTAGGCTTGGTCATGTCCTCGGCCTTAAAGCTCAAAAAGCTATCGGGATCCTTACCCTCAGGGGAACGCATAAAAGTAACCGACTTTGAAGCAGTGAGAAGCGGCATGGCATTCGATATGGCGCTAAGTGCAGCCCCTTGACCGGCATAATCGCTATCAAAACAAAAAATGATCTCGTCGCAATTCGCAAAGAGGTCCCTAACTTGGTTCTCTGAAAGTGAGGCACCTGAGGACGCGATTGTATTTTTGAATGCCGAGGTGTGGCATGAAACCACATCAAATTGGCCTTCCACAACCAGAGCTCGTCGAGTTTTCTTTATCTCTTCAAGGGCCTGATACCACCCAAAAAACTCTGAAGATTTATCGAAACCGGAGGATGCTGAACTGTTGATATACTTCGGCAGCTTCGAATCCACTGACGGTTTGTACACTCGACCGCTAAAACCAACTACGTCTCCCTTTTTATTTTTGAATGGAAATATTATCCTGTTGTTGAAGAAATCGAACCTCTCTCGATTCTCGTTCTCCCTTACGAGGCCGGCCTCAATTAAAAAGTTGTTCGTCTCATAGTCAGGGAACAATTCTTTAAGGCAGTTGTACCCTGCGACTCCCATGGAGAACCCCATGATAGCGTTCTTACCTTTACCTCTTGATATCAAATACTTTTGTGCCTCAGGATAAGACGGACTCAAGAGATTTGCGTGATAGAACTCCGCCGCCTTATTAAGAACCTCGGTGATTCGCTTTTGCCTTACGTATTCCCTCCGCTCGTCTTCTGTGAATTCCTTTTTAGATCTTGGGAGCTCTATGCCTGTAATTTCAGACAGGTGAAGCATTCCCTCCATAAATGAAAGGCCTTTTTTTATCTCAAGAATAGAAATGGGGTCAAACCATTTGTCACATCTGAAACAATGTAGCCGGCCATTCTTGATGCCAGCAGCGCCCCGCCCGGAGGTTCCAGTGCAACCAGAATCCATGCAAATAAAGCTATTTGGGCCGTCCTTGTAAACAGCACCTTCGCTACAATCTGCGATCAGTTTCTCTAGGTCGACAGACTTAAAGATTTTTTCTTTAGCCAGGAGAAATGCGTCTTCCATATTGCTCACATGTAAACCTTTCTGTGTTTAACCGCTACCTTAAGCAGAGATTCGTCACCACCGCGCTCGGTAAAATTTTTCCTTGCCGCGTCTCTCACTATAACCGACTTGTGATTTGACGCTATCTGCGCCAGATAGGAGAGATCGAGTTGCGGGTTTTGAGCTGCGAAATGCTTCAAGTTGCGACGATCGAGGGTTTCAATTTGGTTTTTAACAATATCAATCGGGCACGCGGGGCTTTTAAGGCATGCGGCCTGGACAACAAAATCGTCAGATCGAGCCCAAATCTGGCTGATGTCCTCAGATGTAACTGGGCCCTTGGTCACGAAAGCAAGGTGAACATCGGATATGTTCTCGTTCACGATTGCAAATCGAACTGCAGGTGTAACCTCCGATTTACAGGCAATCTCCACTTTAAACGATGTGGGCGATCGAAAGAATGCCTTAGAAACAAGGGCTGGAGTTGAACTTGGGTGCGAGATAATAATCTTGGCCACCGCAACAGAGGAGTCCTCGTTGTAGGCATCAATGAGCTGGCTGGTCGTAACTTTATGGTTTCGCAGAGCTGATCTTTTTACGTACGAATCGGTGCTAAGAAGGAGAGTCTGTAATGCATCTAGCGAGAGATTATTATTCGCCGCAACGTGACCCAACAAAACTGGATCTGTTTCGTTTTTCGCTGCGTGCTCAAGCATTTTAGTTGGGGCGAAGGACTTTTGAACGGCGACCCTACGAAGAACCAGGTCACCCTCATTCATGTAGGCCGCAATGGTTGCTTTAACTCCCGCATTCTGATGATTTAGAGCAGACAACGATAAATTATGATTGCCTTTTTTAATGAGCAGCTCAAGCGCTTTATCTGTGAGCCCATCAATTTGCTCGGTAAAACGACAAAGGATCGAAACATCATCCTGCTTGGAAATGGCGTTTATCAAAGTGTCCTCTGAAGCCGAGGGGTGGCGCAGCGCTTGCAGTACGAGATCAAAGCGATGAGACCTCGCCATAGACTCAAGTTGGGCTGCGCTAACCTCGGACTTCCTCTCCAGGAGGTATACGAGTTCCTTTGGATTATCGGAATCTGGATCAGGCTCGGGGAGTGTGGCCACACCCAGTTTTTCGCATGCTCGGGCACAGAAGGTAAAGGGTATGGCACGTTTAATAAACTGAAAATCTGCTGCATCAGTTTCGTTTGATGCGCCAGGTTTATTGGCTTGCAATTTAGGCCATACGTAGAGATCATCCTTGTCCATAAATTGCATTGTTTTTTCATGAAGTTGGTATTTCCCACCCGACTTCGCGATGAATACAAACAACTCGTCAGAACCAAAATAATTGTCAAAATGGGAAGCCATAGAAGTGCACCAGCGAGTCCCGGCCGAGTAAAGCTTGGAGGCGTCATAATTTTTGAGACCTATGACTTTGCCATCATCACCGTCATAAACAACAAATGCTCCTTCTGCCTTCTGTTTTTTGGCGAGTGCCTTCTTAGATTCTGCCTTGGGAGCGCTCTGTTGAGCAAGAACGGCGGTCTCAAGGTGAGCTAAACTTGTGTAACGAAGCAGGTCCTGGATAGGAAGGGACGTGCGATGTGTAACGTAGCCTGCAATAGCATCTCGCACGCGACCCAATTCGGAGAGTTGGAAATCACCGTTCGAATAGCGGGTCGTTAACCATTGGGTATATTGCCCATTTGTTGAAATGTCAGCAGCTCTGCGAAGATTAGTAATGAGTTTCTCATTGCTGAGCCCTCCCGACGATGGGTCGGCAGCTATAGCTTCAGTAAGCCTCCTGTTCTCAGAAAATAATCCAAGAACGTGGGCGACCCTTTTATTGATGTCCTGATACTTCTGACCGGCTTGGGATGCATCGCTTTCTCGTTGGCTAACGAGACGACTCTCAACTTCAGTTAATGGATCTTTGAGCTGGTAATCTGTGCCTGTAGCGCCGTTGGCCATACAACAATCTCAGTAAAAATATGTATGACAATTTTGACTAGCTATCCCCTATAAGGCAAAGAATCGGAGTTGTAAATTACAGAAAGCCATCAACCGTAAAAGGTAGGGTGCAACCATGAGTCAATAAATTAAACCTACAACGCTCGTATAGAGGGATCGCTCGGGATTTGAGTGATGCTTAGCGTTCTTAAGAATTTCCGTCGTTTCAATGAGGCCTTTTTTCCCCCTAAGAATAGGAAGGTTGCCCTCATGCTTTGTTGCCTGAATGTCGCCTATGACTCTACCCACTTCCTCGGCCAGGTCGCGAGTCCATCCTTGCATGGGTAGGGCCCATTGCTTTGTCGCAATCGCTAAGGGTAGGGAGCCAACGCTAAGATGTTTTTGGAACGCATACTGGGTCATATAACCTGCCCTAACATGACGCAGGGCCTCAACAGGGTCTACAGGCGTTGTGGAGGAAGTGGAGAATCTTTGCCCACCCTCTTCGTTGAGCGGATTGATCTGGCGAACAAGCTTCGAGAGGATCTCATTTGCTTGCAGCAGATAACTCAGAACAAGCTTATCTATGTGTCCGAACTCAACCTTAGAGCAAACCCAGAGTACGTTTGCTCTAACAGTATTCCAGGAGTCACAAAGAGATGAAGTCTCATCTAAGTGACCACAGTTCTCGTCAGGAATAGCAAGATGTCTCTGGCCGTCAATAAGCCTGGGGTCGACGAAGGGAAGAATCATACCAACAGCCGACTCAAGGCAATTAATGGCCGGCCCAATAGTATAAGTAGAGATTTTTTTCAAGTTTTGAATTTCACGAGTGAGCTCATACCAAGTGAAATCGATGATTTCGCACGTAGGCCTTCTGAATATTTGCGCTCTTACACCCACAGAAATCTCCTAAACTTTAAATAAATTTACTTATGATATGTATAGTAAAACATTAAAATAACCGGTGCGCAAGAGTTGCTTTTGCATTTTGAAGTCGGTGTTTGCTTTGAGAACGGTTAAATGCGGTACTAAGATTGGAAATTATTGGAAAAACAATGATCTGGAGCAAGCATGGAGAAATTTCCAACAAAGGATTTCAAGTCTCAGGGCAACCTGATGGTTTTGAGAAATCTAGCGCCAAGCTCAGGTTCGAGCTATCTATGCCTTGATGTTAGAACGGCCGATGGGTCACCTGAGTCGGATGTCATCGAGTATGCCCATTTTTTTGTGGATTCAAATGGTAGCGCCTCAAGCTGCTGGACCCTGGTCAGACCGGACACCGGAGTTACAAAGGAACAAAGTCAATTATGGGGAATCTTCGATGAGGATTTAAGAGAGCGCCCTCCCCTTGAGGTCTTGGCTCCTTGGATCGAGAAGACCACAAAGGATTCAGTAATAATCTGTCCGCAAGGGTCAAGGGAAAGAATTCAGGAGTTTTTAAGAAAACTTGAAGATCTAAACGGACCAACCGGGAGCACTAAAGAAAGGTCAATTATAGATATTGACCTGATCTTAAAAATGTATCAGGACTCGGATCCAGGAAGGAACTCCACTCCGTTGGCCATGGCTGAGAAGCTAAGCAGGCCTATCGACCCAACGTCAAGAGTGTACAGGGATGTCATGATCGCCGTGGGTGTACTCGATAAGACATTGTATGAAATTGGCTCCCGGGGAATCTCCCGCGCTTTCATAAAGTTCAATCCCGCTGCAAATCCTGAGCCTAAGGGTGACGCACGAACAGATAACAAAGTCCCACCTAAACCCGTAGACCCAGCTAAACCGAGTGACAAGGAAATGGGCAAAGCGGCAGAGGATGACAGGGAATTAAATGACGAGAAGGTTCAATCGGACAGGATCCAGGCATGGGTAGAGGAACGCGTCAAGAATAACGACATCTTTCCGGTGTTTGACTTGAACTATCTCGTAACCAAATTGACACAGAAATTCCCGTTGGATGGGTATAACGACAAAAAGAAGGATCTTACTTCTATTGGATTTGCGCTGTCTGATCAACTAAAGAAGGGGATGCTACAGCCGTCCAGAATAATCCACAAAGATCTCACTGCTGAGGTTGGACCGGTAGTGTGTGGATTTCTTAATGACAGCAGTCCCACTTTGACTTCGGTAAAAAAGGCTGTTGATGAAAAAACCAAGAGGAATGTCGATTACGTATTGATCAGGGCCTGCTTGATGCTGCTGAATCACCCCCAGTATTCCAACATAACAAAAAAAAACGTAAAAAATAGCTCGCCGCAGTTGAAATAATTGTATCTTGGTGATAGGAGGTGATTTACATGCAGAAACAGGCGAACAAAAACTCTACTTGCGTCAAACCGAACACATTTAAGGCGTCAGATGAGCTACTTAAAATAGCGGGTGTGGCAATCCCGGTAGACGTGCCCGTTTTAGATAAGCGTCCAATTGCAGATCCGAGGTCGAGAGACAAAGGAGTGAGCATAGTGGTGAGGGGGATTCGCCAAAGCAAGTGAGGATAATGATCGAGTCGGTCACGGAGCGTTCAGGGGCTTGGAAATACGCCGCCTTGAGTGAAATACGAAAGATTGCATCAAAGAACCCAGGGGCTATGCTGCTAACGGAACAGCTAAGAGCGATGGTTGAACCAATAATAGGCGCTCCTCCAAACGACGGTCGAGCTTGGGGCGGAGTCATGATCAAGGCGATGAACCTGGGTCTTGTTGAGAACTCGCTACAAAAGCGAGGCGCGGTTACCTCACATGGCGGACAGAAAACTGTTTGGGTCATGAAAAAGGAGTTGCCGTTAATCAGCTATTCCGAGCAAGCAAAAGAGTTCATAAAGAACTGCGTGAGAGGCCAGTAGGGAGCATCGATGAATAGGTCCCTTAATATGGTTATTTTGAGTGGCAAGGTGTTATCTGTTGGTCAGGATCCGGATGGTGGATTGATAGAGTCGAATGAAGGCAAGGTCTATAGGTTCGGATCGGCTGCATACAAGGACACTACGCTATGCCCAGGGGTACTTGTATCTTTTGAGGACGCGGGGAATGGGTGCGCAAGGAATCTAGAAATACTTCAGGTGAGATCCACACCTGGGCGTTTTTCCTTAGTGCCAACCCGAATGAAATATCTGGTCACCACTGCAGTGTTAATCCTACTTTTGGCGTTGATATCTGCTGTAAGGGGCTACCTCTGACTCAAACAGTGGAGTCATTCTGCTGATTAGGATCGGAGTTTGTTGAGATAAAACAAGCCGGGCGATATTGTTGATCTGTGATAAGGAGAAATTCATGGAAATTGTAAAGCAACTAAGACCAGGCGAATATTTCAGGCAAATCGCCATGAGCCGTGGCGCCGTTGTGCTCCCTGACTCAAACACCGGGGAATTTAAGGTGAAGGTGATAGGCCAAATTTACTCCGATCACCACAAAACGAAAGAAGAGGCTCTTCGAAGCTTCTTTGAGAATGAGCCAGATGTGGATTTTGATTTCGTAAATAACCATGAGTCATTCATGTCAATGAAGGAGGGCGAACCGCTCACACTTGACGGGGTTGACCACGTCCTTGTTGAGGTTTTTTCTAGATCTGGCTTGGTGGAATCGAAGAACACCGAGATAAAGGTCGCGGAATTGTCGGGGCGAACCAAAATTATGCGGGCTGAGCAGATTGCCTCCTCTGTGGTTGATCTGGATAGTGCAAAGCAATCCGATCCAATCTTGGATGAAATGCTAAATCGAAAAACCTCGAATTCCTCGCAAATAAGCTTTAATTTTTAGCCTTAATTTTCGGCGTGTTAACCTTTCCTAGTGTCTTCAACAGGTAAAGATTAATGCGCTTCAAATCATTTCTAAAGGGTTCATTTAGGGCCCGCTCGGTCGCCTTCCTTTTATTCTTGATTGCATTAGCTCCAATAAATAGCTCTATGGCAGAGGAAGGATTAGCGATTGACCCGGTTGTTGAGCAGCTTATAAAGCAAGAGAAATACGAACAAGCCTACGATGTACTGCTTAAAGACGGAAGAAATGGTAACGCCTCCTCATTAACATTGGCCGGCGATCTCGTCATTAACGGCGCAGTGAAGGGGGTACGTCCGGAAGAAGCAATAGCTCTATACCTTGACGCTACAAGTAAAAACGAAGTTGAAAGCATGATGCGTCTGGCTTTCATTTTCAAAAATGGCTTCGGTTCAATTAAACCTGATGCCATTAAGGAAGTTCAATACCTACAAATGGCGGCAAACCGCTCCCATGCGATAGCTTATAGCGCTCTCGGGTGGGTACAAATGACATCACGTGATAACAGAATACAAAATCAACCTGCGGGTTTGAAAAACATAAAGAAGGCCATCGATCTCGGCTCACCTTACGGGATAGTTAGGCTGGGAGAGGCTTACTGGCAAGGCATGGCCGGACTTAAGAGAAATCAAATCGTTGGCCTGGCGCTTTACGAGCATGGAAAGTCCCTTGGCGTGGAGGGAAGCGAGCCAGCTATTGAGGATCGCTCGAAAGAGGTTCTCTCACTGCAGGATGTAAAAGTGTCCTACCAGAAGCTTCGCAAGGACTTAAAGAGCATGCCGTATGAGAAAGCCTTGGAACTGCACTTCCAAGCCAACCCCGCGCACTTTGACTACAGATCGGTTCAGCCAAAAAAGTAATTTAATATTTAAAAAATTTCAATACCATTACTTTTTTCTCTAAAATTGTATTGATAGAAAATCTAATCAAAAAACGATTACATAAGGGTCGATCAATATGAGCAGAGTAATTGTTGTCACGTCCGGGAAGGGTGGCGTGGGCAAAACAAATACGAGCGCAAGCTTTTCTGCAGGACTTGCTATGCGCGGGTACAAAACCGTCGTCATTGACTTTGATGTTGGACTGAGGAATCTGGACCTGGTTATGGGCTGCGAGCGTCGTGTTGTTTACGATCTCGTTAACGTAATTCAAGGTGAGGCGACGTTGAATCAGGCTTTGATCAAAGACAAGCAAGTCGACAAGCTATACATTCTCCCCGCAAGCCAGACGAAAGATAAAGACTGCCTCACTGAGGCGGGCGTAGAAGCTGTAATCGATGAACTGTCTCGAATGGGGTTCGACTACATTGTATGCGACAGCCCGGCCGGTATTGAGCGGGGTGCCATCATGGCGCTAACCTTTGCCGACGAGGCAATCGTTGTTACAAACCCGGAGATCTCCTCAATACGGGATTCAGACAGAATTATCGGTGTACTACAATCCAAATCGAAGAGAGCAAAGCAAGGCGGGGTCGCGGTTAAGGAACACCTTCTGATTACAAGGTACAACCCCACGAGAGTCACAAATCAAGAAATGCTCTCGATCGAGGATGTTGTCGGCCTTCTGCGCGTACCGTTAATAGGGGTTATCCCGGAATCTGAAAAGGTATTGGCTTCTTCAAACTCAGGTACTCCAGTTATCCATCACGAAGGGGATCCTGCATCAAACGCATACAAAGATACCGTTGGACGATTCCTCGGTGAGGAGATTCCTCTGCGGTATAAAAAAAAAAAAAAAAAGGGTTTCTTCAAAAGACTGATAGGAGCCTAAAATGGGATTTTTCACCAGTTTATTAAAACCTAAAGAAGAAAATACCGCACACGCAGCGAAGGAAAGACTGCAACTAATGATTGCAGCGCAAAGAGCGTCCGTTGGGCATGATAGAAGCGAAACCTTCATAGATCCGAAGTTGATGTACAAAATACAAGCTGAGGTCGTTCTCGTTCTAGAGAAATATTTGTCTATAAATCGCGACGAGATGAAGATTGAGATTTCTCAAGTTGACGATCGGACAGAAGTGCTTGAACTGAATGTCCCGATTTTAGATAAAAAGTAAGACCAAGAAGAAAGGGGCTCAATAGCCCCTTTTTTCTGGACGACGTAAAGTCACGCGCACTAAGGTGCGATACGTGTCAAAGGCCAGGAGATTTGTTTTTGAGTTTCCGGTTTGATTCTTCTGAAATCTTCAGAAGACTTTGAGCAAAAACACCCATAGCTGTTCTTGGCTTAACATGGCTGTCTGCTATCCAATTTCCAATCTCGCTGGACGACTCCACGAGTGACTTAAGATGCTGATTAAATGCATCAGCCCCCCTCTTAGATTGCCTAGGCTTTGCTGGAATCTCTCCTGAACCCTTCGCATTAAAGTATTCAGTGGCGTACCCGGGCAGGGTTTCGAAGTCAGAATCCAATAAGAATGATTTAGCCGACGCCTGCTCTACCGTTGAAACTCCGCGTATCAACCCGCTAGACGATAAAAATGCAAATGCTTCCTGATTGGGGTTTCTGCGAAAACGGCTGTCTTTATCTTCATTCTTAAAGAAGGATACGCGCTTCAAATCTGGATGGGCGCCATCTTTAGCAAAATTTTGGAGTGACAACCTATTGGATTCAAGATTCTGTGAGGATATGGTGAATGCCCCCAGTCTTGTTTCCCAGTATTCAAATGAGTTTGATGTAACAGCACCTGGAAAAAATGACTGTATTCCGGTGTAAACGGCCAATGACAACACGGCATCCATTGTGGGCCTTGAGTGTCCGGCGCAAGCGGATAGCCGATTTATGGAATCGATGTGATTCTCAAGGTTGCGAACGTTCTTACGATCCGAGAAGTCCATGAGAGAAAGGTCGATTCCCATAGGAAGCTGTTTTGGATTATTCAAAACAAGATTCTTGAGGGACCTGATAATTGAGTGACCGGGATTGTCGGCTGGAGAAAAGCCCTGCATATGGTTGAGACGAAATTGCTCTCTGCTAAATCCTACATCGCCAGTGAAGCCATCGACGTGAATCGCCACTTCATGATCCTTGATGATCAACCCTGAGTAAACAAGCGTGGCAAAACGATCAAATGCTTTTGATCTACTGCATCTGTCGGACACGTAGTCCACAAATCTTGAAACGCTCTCAAACCCAGCCTGACACTCGCCCAGAGATTGTAGTAATGCTGAGGATGACGAAACCCGAAACTTCGGCGCCGCGCTATCCGCGGAGTGGGTTCCTGCTCGTAAACTATCGATTTTCTCTGCAGCGTTCCTTACAACATCAATGGGAATCGTGCTGAGTGCTGACAGACCTTTTTGTGAAGGGGCCTCTCCTGAGGCTACATAGTTGAGTACATCGAGCAAGCCTGGAGATTGAATTTTGAGCAGACAAAGTTTTGCAAATAGAATTGACGCGTCCTTTAGGAAATCCTCGGGGGCCTCTCCTTCTTCGAAAAAAGACATAAGCTTTTCGTGTATTTGATGGGGATCCCTACTCCAGATAGCATCGAATGCACTTTGGTCTCCAACAAAATTAATCTGACCTCCAGAGACAACAAGTCTGTTTTCCCCGAATTCCGGGATTTGGTATCCATTTTTTGATTGTGACTTGGTCAGCTTTAAGGCATAAATCCTCGACAAATACTCAGCGATTCCAGCATCTTGGCTGTCAAGACGAAACTCTGAAACAAGTGCTTCAGTTGCAACGTCCGACGTATTGCTTACAATGATTCCCCCGAGGCTGTCCGTGGGGGAAGGTTTAAACCGGTCGATAAAATCAAGGGTATCCTGGTTGCCACGAAAAAATACGCCCTCCTTATCTATAACAAAACCTTCCAGATCCTTCATTCGTCCGCTTTTCTCCAACACATCCATGAAGTTTGATTTCTTCACGAATTCATAAAGAGGCGATTCATACTTCTTGTTGTCCAGAGCGTAATTAATGAGATCGGGGAGATCACCCCTGGGGATCGAAAGCAAATTAAGCTTGGCTATGAACTGGGATGCTTCTGCTATCGCCGGCTGATCTAGGGATCGGGTTTGCTTGATGTTGGCTAGACCAATGGCAACGATAGACGGATTCAGGTTTTCGATAAGGATGCCTGCCTCGACTTCCCGTTGATCTTCCGATGGACGTGGGATTTCAGAAGGTTGAGCCAGGCTTTCTGCGGGAGAATGCTGAATCCTGGCCCTCGACTGATATCCGGTGAGTCTCATATCATCCAACCGAACTTAGTGAACGCTGGGATGGACGAGGAAATCTGGCCTGAAGGGATTTGGTGTTTTTAAGCCATTTAATCGGCTTCTCGGACAACATGACCGAGTAGTCGATGGCTTGGTTTGAACGCAAGAAGGTCAGGTCTAAATGAGATAAATCCTCATGGTTGATTACTGAAAACTGGTTGACCCCAATACGGGACACCTGAAATTTAAAGTCAGGATTGCTGCAATGGACCACAGAAAAAAGTACTAACATACCCCATCTCCCACATGATATTTTTACTTACGATATGTATGCTAGCACAAAGTACCAGACAGTCAAGTTAATGAGACCACCAAAACGCAGAACCAAGGGCACCCTGAAATAGTATCGAGAACCCCAATTGGAAGTTGAACTCTCACGGTAGAAGAGACGACATAAAGTATGAGGATGTTCTTAACTAATGGAGCCGGGAAGGAGGATTAAGTAAAGCTGTAGCGCCTACATGACCGCAGGTATTGGACAGTAGCGGCTATCGGTTTGATGGGAAGGTCAATCAGTGCAACAAGCCCGAAGGGCGATAAAGGGCTTGTTGTAAGGAACCCGATATAAGTGCGGTTCTACGGATTCCTTACAGTGGTACAACCTTTCGTTAATAACCTTCGGGAACGCCGTAGTAATCAACAAATTTGGCTGTCTGCGACAGAAATCGTAGGCGCACTGTGCCTATGGGGCCGTTTCTCTGCTTGCCAATAATGATCTCTGCCACGCCACGATCGGGGGTGTCTGGATTGTAGACCTCATCACGGTAAACGAACATGATCACATCGGCATCCTGCTCGATCGCCCCACTCTCGCGTAGGTCAGACATGATTGGTCGCTTGTTGGCGCGCTGTTCAAGTGATCGATTAAGTTGAGAGAGAACCACCACGGGGCAGTCGAATTCCCTGGCTATCTTCTTGAGGTCGCGAGATATAGAGGATATTTCTTGCTCCCTGTTATTTGAGGGATTGCTTGAGTTCATCAATTGAAGGTAGTCAATCAAAATCAGCCCAATCTTACCCACCTTTCTAGAAAGCTTCCGCGCTCTGGATCTGACATCCGATGGACTCAGGGAATTTGACTCGTCTATATATAGATCGCAATCTGAAAGTTTTTCCACTCCGTGGGTAAGGCGATTCCAGTCAGGGTCTGCAATCCTTGCGGAGCGAAGGGCTTGTAGGCCAATCCCCGACTCGCTACTCAAAGCCCTAAGAGAAAGGGCTGCGGCAGGCATCTCAAGGCTGAAAACGAGAGCGGAGGTTTTTTCGATTTGACAAATATTTTTAGCCAATTCAAACGCGAAACTGGTTTTCCCCATACTAGGCCTGCCAGCGACGATGACGAGGTCCTGCTTTTGAAGCCCGGAAAGATCCTGGTCAAGATCGGCGAACCCTGTCTTAAGTCCGGAAATACCACTTGTATCACCAGAATGATACAGGTCATCAATCTTTTCGATATTTGCGACCAAGGCATCGGAGAGTCTGACTAGATCGGTCTTGGACTTACCCTCGTCAAATAAACCAGAAATCGAATCAGCCAGGACGTCTACGATTCCAGCGCTGCCTTTGTCAAAATCTTGGACAGCCTGGTTTTTGAATGTCCCGAGTAGTTGGAAAATCTTCCTGCGGTTAGAGTGCTCCTTGACGACTTTTGCGAAATCCAGAGCGTCGTCTGGGTTTGCGGCCAAATAAGAGAGCTCTTGAAGATCCTTAACGCTAACAGACCCAGTAATGTCTTTTGATTTTCCAATCGATGCGGCTACGGAAATAACGCCTATTTTTTGCCCATCTTCAAAGAGAGACAGTATTGAACGAAAGGATGCCTTGCAAAGGGGGTCAACAAAGTCAGCAATGGAAACAGTCTCACAAACTGACTCTATAAGCGCTCCAGTGGCCTCACGACTACCCAAGCTGGACAGCAATATTGCCCCGACAAGACCCTTCTCGGAGTCGGCGCAACGCCTTAGAAAATCTGCCGGCAGGCTGTCTGTTGAGGCTCTCTTTGTCTCTAGCATGGCTTTCATAACACTCCTGTTTTTTTATTATTTATACACTATTTCCCTTGTTTTTTCAATAGCCCATCCAATAATGTTGATAAAGCACATCTTTTTTGGAGCATCAATATTTTGTTGCCTATAATTTATTCAACTGTGTAAGAGGATAAACATGTCCACGACTTCTAGCTCAAGATCAATAAATGACCTCATAGAAAGCGGTCGTCAAAAAAGACTCCAGATAAGCCCGGAGGAACAACGGGAAGCTACAAGACGAATACTTGATAGAGTGCGTCAGCCAAACAGCGTATCAGACGCACCCGAGGTAGGGGAAACAAGCGGTCTAATTGCGAAGCTAAAACCAAGTTCAATCAGGCAGAGGGGGTTGTTCTGGTTGAGCCAGCTCGGCGCCTTTGCTGAGGCCATGATGAAAGGAAAGTACAACAGTGCCATGGCTATCAGGGCGTACGAAATGGTTCAATCGATTTCCTAAGGTGTTAAGTGAATCCAGTTAAATCAAAAACAAAATCAAACTCCATGGCTCCCCTTTTGGGTGGGGCTGTCCTAATAGCCGATAGGAATCCATCCGCTCAAAAACCCCTGAAGGATGAGCTGAATTCCCTTGGAGTTAGAAATATTGAATCTGTCACCGACCTGGGTGAGCTCATGAGGGCCACAAAGAAGTCGTACGACATCATTTTTCTTGATTCCCATTTTAGCGAGAAACGCAGTGCCGGCTCTATTCTCGAAGAGCTCCGTCTATTGAAAGTTCCATCAAAAACAATGATCTTCGTGATTTCCAACGATCGAAGTTCCGGCTTCCTTCAGATGCTAATAGAGCACGAGCCAGATGAGTACATCATCAAACCGTACTCGGCAGAAGATGTATCCAAGAAAATCATAAAGGCCTACCAACGAAAGAAAACGCTACTGCCGATTGATGAGTTGTCTTCCGCGGGAAAAGTTGGTGATGCGCTTGAGGCCGCCGAGCGGCTCTCTGAAGATTTCCCGCAGTACAGAAAGGAAATTTTTAAAAAGAAGATTGGCTGCCTTGTCAAAAATAACCAGGATGAAAAAGCTCAAGAGTTGCTGAGGCAACAAGTTGTTAAGGAATCTCACCCTTGGATGGAGGTTGCCCTTGCTAAACTACTTATTGCGCAAGGTGAACTGGAAGAGGCTGATTCGTGGCTGAGAAAGGCACTGAACACAATGCCGGAGTACTCCGATTCGGCTGATACCCTGGCCATGTTGCTTCATAGCCAAGGGAAGTCAGATGAGGCGTTAATGGTCCTTGAGGGGCTTGGCGCCGCAGGACAAGGTAGCGTGCGGAGGGTTCGATTTATGCACGGGCTTGCCGCCATCGTAGGTAACCGGCAGTTAGAAAAAAATCTGATCAACAAAGCGATTGACCGATCGGGTTATGGACTACTTGCAGAGGTAAGGGATTATCACCGGCTGGCTTTGATGTACTGCGATGAAGGCAGGATTGATGAAGCGATACAGTCCTGTATTCCGATAAGACAATTCGCTGATCCTGTCGATATCGAGGTCATTGAGCCCCTTGTCCGAATAAATGCCGCGCTAAAAAATGGCGAAGAAGGTAAAGCTAGGGAAATACTATTCGCATTGGGTAGAAAAATTGACCTTCGCGAACCTAGCCTGTCTTGCTCTGCTTGTTTTGAGCTTGCCAAGGCCTGCTTACAGCTCGGGAAGGAGTCAGCGGCTGAGAAATATCTGGGATACATCAAAGACAGAAAACACGACTTCTACTTTCAAAGCGAGATCGATGCTCTGTCCAGTGATATTGATGAAGCTCTAAGGGAAAAGAAACTCGACTCAGAAGGTGAGACGGCTCCAAGGCAGATCGAGAGTAAACCTGTTCTTGATGTTGGTAGCGCCAGGGTGAACGGGGATCTTGCTAAAAAACTTCAGGGCGTTCTAGCCACGCCGGGTGGACAATGAGCATGGGGAAGAGAAAGAAAGGCGAAGTTATCTATTTTCCTGACAAGGAGCAAATAGAGCCCCGATTAAGCGAACCTCAATCTATGGCCCGGTTCTTTGCGTTAGTTTTTTTTAGCGGGCGTTGGGGATGGAATCTTAAATCAGATTTTGGCCCGGCTGTGGAACACGGAAAGACATCAAATAAATAGGTTAGCCTGGGCCGAAAAAGTAACAGGATTTTAAAAATTAGCCACAAGAAGCTAATCGGAATTGAAAACAGTTGTCTCAGTCAGGTCAATTAAGATCCTCTCTCCCTCCTCGGTGAGAGTGGCCTCATGAACGGTCCTCTCCACCCCCAGTTTGTTCCGAATGGAAACCTGCTTAGCACAAAGGATGGGCAGGGCCGGAGACTTCTGGGCTCCCTTCTTTTTTTGAAATAAGTACTGATCTAAGGGCAGGCTTCCCGAAGAGGTGAAGTTATCAATAAATCGACGCGTTTCGTTTTCATTTAATCCCATCACTTCAGCCGATGGCTCGATCAGTGCGGGCTTCCCCTCGATAACTTTTAAACATAAAAACAGGAAAAGAGCGGCCTCGAAAACGAATACCCTGTCGTCCTTAAGCCCTCTAAGTAGTGAGGTACACGTTAAAGCCTTAATAACAAGACTGGCGTCTAAAACACCCAATTCAGCAAGCTTTCGTCTGTCAAATCCAACCCCCCTGCCCTTTGGTTTTGCCGGGGATTTTCTTTCTTCTGGGTCGTCTGTTTCGTTGACCTGGAAATCAGAAAAGAGGTCTTCTTCAACGATCTTTCGTATTTCGTCATTGATCTCGACAGGCCTGTTTTTTGTTGAACTGATCACGTGCTCACCTTGACTGAAAGACAAATGATAGTTTATTCTACTTTATATATGGTACGCAAATATATTGCCTACTCCCGGCAAAAAAAGGCCTCTAATGTTTGGTAAAAAGAAAAGCGAAATACGTACAGGTCGAGATCTGGCCGCTGAGAGGCTGCGTGGTGCAATACATGAGCAGCAAAGAGATTCAATGGCCAAGGAGGCACAGAGAGTCTCTCAGCTAGAAGATGCTGTTAAAAACGTAAACTACCCCAAACAAGAACACACTAGTGTGGGAGAACCCCCGAGAGACAGTACTCCATCAGTTGCCTCTCTTTTGGGGCCAAGGAAAACTATTCAGCTTGATCAGATCTCCGCTGGAAGACCTGAATCCGCTGACGAAGAACATAACGAGTCCTGTCTGCCAACGACATGGAGGAAGCTAGACTCGGAGATGGTTTCTACGATGAAAACCAGATTGATCAGTGAAGAGTCACCTTTGAGCGCCGATAAGAACCCGCGATCAGGCGAACACTCCATTCGTGATAATGCGCGAGGCCAGATTAAAACGAGCATGGCGGCCGGAACTGATTTCGAGGGTTTTGCCGATTTTGTTAGACGTAAGGATGCTCTTGCCATAGACATGAATGCCCTTTCGGATAGGTCGCACAAGGATGAAACCGCCTTAAAGAACTGCCAGGCGCGGGGCATTAAAGATGGTGGCTCGCTATCACTCGATATAGAGACATCACTGCTTGATTTAGAAAAGGGGCTTTCACAGCCGGTATATTCTTATGATCTAGATTTTTCGGTGGATCTATCCAGCTCAGTTGCAGGTGAAGTCGATCCTGAGAGACTTCCAATCCTGTCGGAGGCAGTCGAAGAGAAATGCCTTGCGCAGCTAAACGTCACATCGAGTTACGGCATAAGCCACTCAACCGGCTTTCCTGGGCTTTTTTATTCGCTGTTGATGTCGCTTAAGAAACATAAGACAGTAGAGTATGGAGTGCAGGTCGTCCAGATAGAGGGGGATGATCATAAAAACAATAACCTTGCCCTTTTTTCCAGTCCGGGCGCCGTCGGACCAGCGGCCTCACATTGCTTGATCAGAAGCAAAGAAGTGAGGGCCCCTAACTCTAGAAATGAACCATTTCATCTGTTCAGACCAAGGATCTTGCCGGTCGGGTCAACGTTAGGAAAGATATACGACAGGGACGTTGAATGCGGCCCCTTCTCTAAATGGCTTTCTCCGGTGTCGAGTTCCGATCAAACCTTAGTAATCAGGGAATCGGTCGAGCATCTCCTCGCGAACCTTCGTCAATCACTGGAGCTTTATGTAGCAGAGGCGCAAGCCATTTCCAGGTTATTAAAAGAGCAAAAGATGATTCCGAGCACATCTTTGTCTGGAAATCTAAAGTTTTCAAGATTGTTCTTCGAGAGAAATCAGAGGGTGCTATCAAAGGCCGCGATTCCTGTTTTGACACAAAAGGCAAGCCAGGTTGACTCCCTGGTTTGGGAGTACCTTAGCGACGTCGAATGTCTCACTGAACAGCACTACAAAAATGTCCCCCAAGGTGAATGCCCGGTGGAGTTGGCTTTGTTACATTGCCTCGCCAGGGTTGCCAAAGATAAGCGGTGTTCTCTGGCAATGCTCCGTGGCATGGCCTTGCTTGACTCCATGCTAAAAACGGGCTCCGGAATCCAACCCACTCAAGCCCCAGAAAACGCTGCCGGAATCCAAGTTCACATTAAAGAGCAGATCGAAGAATCACTTGCGGATTTCTCACTGGAGTTTGAGAACTCGCCAGTAAGGTTTATTGAAAGCTCATTCTTTGATAGGTGGGTGTATTCGTCCTCAATAGTTGAGGTGGTCCAAGTTAAAGGCGAAGAGCCCTTTGCCATTGGGGCATTGATCGACTCGATCATCCACCAATTTCACGACCTGCAGGTGAAGATAGAAATACTAGGGCTTTCAAGGCCTGATCTGGCTGCGCTCTCCTACGACCTTCAGCAATCCTGATTATCAACGGTGTGCCAGGATAGCAAAAACAACTGAGACTAACACAATGAATAAAGCGACGATCATAGGCAATCCGGGGAAGAAAACCGAAGTGAAGGCGGCCCCTGAGGGAAGTATTCTTTTGTCGACAAGCGTAGCAACAATCATTCAATGGAAAAATAATAACGCCGGGGGAAAAAAGACGGCAGCGCACCGGTTCAACATTCTGGATGGTCGCGACAAAGTAAAAATTATTCGGGAAGCCTGATGAGAAACGCTCTCACGAGAACCGCTGCTTCCGGTGGCGCACCGGTGGAACTTGGTGAAGACATCGATTTTGCGCAGATGCACTTGAGGCTTATCTGATGCAAGAAAAAGATAAGGAATTGTGTGCCGTCGCTGTCGTGCAGCAATGTATGAATTTCCCGTTTGGATACAGCGCTGAATCAGAGATATTCAAGGGTCTGATAGCCGATTTTGATGCGGCTGAAAGCGAATTCGAAGAAGCCAGATTTATATCAAAACTACGATCTCTGGGGGCGACTCCACGAAGTGAATATAAAGAGATGCCCGACGAATACCTTATGAGGATTGTTGCCCGCGGAGTGTTTCTATACGAGTCAATGGTAGCCGATTGCCTAACAGTGTTGTACACGGCGCTCGACTTCACAAATGATGAGTGGGATCGGAAGAAAAAGGTTTCTGAGCAACTGAGGCTTTACGCAAGAAAATACACTGGGATCAACGGCCTACTGATTGTCAATCCAAGCGATGTCCCTGGGGATGCGTTCTACCGTAGTTGCGAAAAAAAATCTCTTCTGTGGCTGACGAACTTCATTGAATTCGAAGATGTAAAAATGTTTGACTCCGTGGTCTCAGGCGTCACCCTCGGTATAAATCTATCCGAAGGTGATTTCTGTATATCACCTCGATTCCAAGGGGTTAAACGATCGGCACTTACCGGTTGTGTACAAAGAAGTATTACAGCTATGCAGTTATCGTTCGATTTCATCTTCAATCTGGCTGATGAAATACTTTCGCAGCTCAATAAAACCCTGGATCTATTTGACCAGTCGGGCGCTTCTACCGATCCGATGGGGGATCCCGAGTTTGGTTCTTTGTACCAGCATGTATGTCAGATATGCGATAGCTTTACACCTCTTTTTTCTGCCCCAAAATATGACGTACAAACCTGGAAAAACGGAATGTGGTTGCTGGAAGAGACGCTTCATGGCAATCCATATGCGTGGTCTGAGCGGCATGTACGGCCACATGTTTTCGCATTGAAGGGCAGTAGGCTATCCAGAATGGACGGGGTTCTTATTCCTACGCCATCGACATCAAGGTTGGTTCGGAGGAGCACTGAGGCATGGCTTAACTAGGGTTAGTTGATCGTTGGACATACGAAGGTCAAATAACCTGATTACGTCCATCCCCAGGATAACCTCACTACCTGCGGTAGGAAGAAGCAAGGCATTCACTAAAAACTCGACTCCGGCAAGCGAAACTGCTTGTTTTGCTAGAACCCTTGCCGGTACCAAGCCTCCCGAGGTCTCTACGACAAGTACCTCATGAGAAACCAATTCGGCGCCTCCTTCCAGATTCAGTAAATTGACCGGAATCGCCGTCTGGCTCGCACCGGTATCCAATAGGTAAACCATTCTTGTTCCGTTAAGCTTTCCCTCTAGAAAGAAGTTATCCCCTGTTTTTCTATAAAGCGAGGGTTTTCCGCAACCAGTGGTTGAGCTAACAAGAACAGAGAGGGGTTTGCTGTAAGTAACTGGGGCCGCAGAATAACCTGAAATCGAGAAGTAGAGATACGTAAAAGCAGCCCCAGCCAGGGACATTGTGACGCAAAGTACCGTGAAAGCGACTATTTGAACTGCCGTGGAAGCCTTATCGTAGATGCGCATGGTTATTCCGCTTTTTAGAGCACTCATATTCTTGTGCAAAGTAATTTCAACAACCTATGATACAGACATGATTACAAATTCCAAAAAAAGAGGCTATTAATGAGTTATTGGAACCGTGTGCATGGCGTAGAGGATCGCTCAAATGAGAGGGGAGAGCCGGGGGTTGTTATCAAAAACCTAAAGGGTGAAGATGTTGAATTCGTTCAGGGCACTTTCGAGAGCCTTGATAGCCCGGCAACCCTGGCTGGAATTCGGAAGGCCTCAACAACGCTTGCCGATGATGCCGAGATAGTGGACTCTCAAACGATTGCCTCACTAAAAAGCGAAGGTAGAGTGGTGCGTTACTCAGCAGGCCGAGAAATCTACAACTCAGAACTGGGTAATGATGCCCCGCCTCCTTTTATTATTGAGGTGTCCATGGCATATGCTTCGGAACAAGACATAGTCCGAACACTCAGGGATCATAAGGTTGACGTGATCAGGGAAATTACGCAGGGTGATGTAGGATTCGGGACGATAAGAGAATCTGGCGGGTTGAACCAATCTGACTCGAATTACGTCCTGCTGGGGGTGGGTTCTTCAGAAGTCTCTGTCATAAAGATTCACTCTATTGATGGGTCCCCCCCTACCCAGGGGGACCTAAGTCAACTTATTGAGCAATCAAGAGAGATGGGGATGTCACGGATGGCTCCACCGCCGAATAGATCTTCATCACCGTCGATGTGACATCGGCTTACTAAATGAAAAGGGAGCGGCGCTCCCTTTTTTTATTTGGTAATTCCAGGGCGCTTAGATAGGAAAGCCAAGGTGAGCCAAGAAAATGCTCCGGCGTAGAGAAACACATCCTGCTCAAGTGCGGGATCAAAAATCACAAGCTGGGAAAACAAAACAAAGATCGCTATGGGAATCAAAAGGGACGAGCCGGAAAGGCTGACATTGAACTTGGGCAACTGGTGATAAGAGAGCACAAACCTGCACAGAAATGAGAAAGCCTGAAAGCCGAGCATGAAAAATATTAGGCTAGTCCAGAAGCTCATAACTCAACGCCAGAATAAAATTTAACACGCAACCGCCGGCATGCCACACAGCAACGGCCCCTTAAGAACCTTCCTTGTCCTGAGTTCCAAAGCGAATGCTACGGACATTCTGCTGCAAGCAATATTTTTCAGACACCAATTTATTGGCACAAAATAAGATTGATTGTTGCGCCACCAGGGGTTCTGAATCCTGCTTTTCTGCAAATTCTATCTGAACGTTGAGCTCATAAGAAATATTGAGTGCTGCGTACATATAGTTGTCGTCTTGTTAACAGTTGGAAACAAAAATGGCTCTATAAACTCAAAAAAATACAGGCTCTGGACTGATACTCAGAACGTTTTCACTTGGATTCAACTTAATTCAGTAGGTTTACACACTGTAACAATCTTGAATATTTTTGAGCAACATCTATGGGTCTATAAATGCAGAATTTGTCGGGTTTCCGACATTTGACACTTTAAGTGCCACTATATCGCGGTCAAAATAAGAAGAATTACTACGTATTTTTACTCAATCGATAGGATAGCAGACAAAAATCGGCTATGTGCAAGAAGTGGTTGGAATTTGATTGGTCAAATGGACCGTAAAAACCTGTCTTTGGTTGGAAACTATCCGTTACACCTAATTTGGTGCACTTTTAAAACACCAAGCTTAGGACGATCTCTCAACCCAGTCCTGCACCATCAGACCAGGAACCCGAGAGAATTCTCCAATATTGTTGGTCACCAAAACACATTGTTCAGACAGGGCATGGCCAGCAATAGCAACATCATTGATCCCAATGGGCGTACCTAACGTCTCCAAGGTTTTTTTGAGAATGGCTGCGTGCTCGACAGCCTCACGGTCCCAGGGAAGCACCCCATCCATACGTTCAACAAATTCATGCACAACGTGTATCAGTTTTGGAGAGGCTTTTTTGCTATTGGCACCATAAAGCAGTTCTGCATAGGTGATGGCCGAAATAACAAGGCGACTGCGCGACTGAACCATTTCTTTGAGCCGATGCAAGACGCTGACTGGCTTTTCACGAATAATGAATGAGCAGATGTTGGTATCCAACATGTAGACGTTTTTCACAGCACCACGCGCCCTAGCTCAACCACGCTGGGGCGTTCAATCAAGAAGTCTGCATCCGCTTTTTCAATAGATGCGAAACTTTCCCAGCTCTTGCGAACTGGGCGCAGTATAAGGGCATCACCATCACGGGTGATTTCCAGTTCAGAGACGCCCTCAAACTCGAATTCTTTGGGCAAACGGATCGCTTGGTTTCGTCCGTTTTTAAACAATGAAACAGTTCTCATGCCAGTACTCCTGTTGTTTAGACTTAAGCTTGACACCTCACATGGCATATGTCAAGCATATGCTCAATGATTTAGGCGCAACTTCTAGGTGCAGTTCAACCAGTTTTTGCACAGTACAGACGGTTTGACAAATCCAGAAAAAACAGGCTTCCAACCACTTATTGCACATGGCCCAAAAATCTTGTGAGACCCCCACCCAAACGCGGGGTAGGAAAAAAAGAGACAAATTGTCAGCTTTCTTATTAATCACTCAGAAGATGATGCCGTAAACCGAGTCATGCAGAGCAAGCGAATTTCAAACGCGACTGCACCAATTACTCAACAGTAAAACGACATCAAAAACACAGGAGTGTCAAAATGGCCCTAGGCATCAATACCAACGTTCAGTCACTGATCGCTCAGAAAAACTTGTTCCGCAGCGGATCTTCCCTCTCAACTTCGATCGAGCGCCTGTCTTCGGGTCTGCGCATTAACAGCGCACGTGATGATGCAGCCGGACTGGCAATCTCGGAGCGTATGAGCGCCCAGTTGCGCGGCATGGAAGTTGCGAAACGCAACGCCAACGACGGTATTTCTGCGCTGCAGGTGGCCGACGGCAACCTTTCTTCCTTGGGTGACAGCCTGCAGCGTATGCGGGAACTGGCAGTTCAGGCATCAAACGGAACATTGAGCGCGGACGATCGCGAAAACCTGAATCTTGAATTCATCCAGTTGTCCGAAGAATTGAGCCGAGTTGCAGGTGGCGCTGAATTCAACGGCGTACAGTTGCTCAAAGGCGACGGTACGACCCCTGGCACCCAGTTGATGTTCGAACTGCAGATTGGTTTTGCCTCTGACTCTCAACTGAATATCGCCTTCGATGACGTAAATGCGTTCATCGACACTTTCCGCGAGGGCCAAGAATTGGTTACTGGCCTTACTTCAGCCGACGGCACCGACATTACTCTTGGTGATCTGGGTACTCCTGCTGTGGTCGGCGGCGTTGGAACAGAAGACCTGACTGACGCAACGTCTTTCACTGGCACTTTGGACGTTGATCTGGATGCTGACGGTGTTGGTGATTTCACGGTAACAAGCGACGGCACCCAATTCACCAAGGTTGGCGGTACAACTCTTGTGGCGGGATTGACTGATTTGAGCGCGGTTACCCTGGGTGAAGTTGGCCTACAGCCAGTTGACGGTACACAGTTGTCTCCATCATATTTCAATATCGGCGGCACATTCCAGATCCAATTGGCCACGGATGGGACGAACGTAACTACCGTCAACGCGACAAGCAAACTATCGGGCCAAAATGGTTCGACGGCTCAATCCGTGTTGGACAAGATCGACTCACTGTTGGATACGGTGAACAACCAACGCGCCACATTGGGTGCCGGTATCAACCGCCTGGATGCTGTTATCAACAACCTGGAAACCTCTCTGGTTAACTTGGGTGCAGCTCGCGGCCGTATCGTTGATGCAGACTTCGCTCGCGAAACTGCCAACCTGACACGTACGCAGATCCTGCAGCAGGCTGGTACCGCCATGTTGGCGCAGGCGAACCAGTTGCCAGCCAACGTGCTGTCACTGCTTGGCTAATCTGGCAAATCCAGTTTTCAGATGGGGGAGACCCCATCTGAGAGCCCTAAGCAAAGCGTTTAAAAGACGAACTTTTTGCTTAGGGCTTTTGCGCTAGTAGCTCAGAAGCTCAAAGTCAATCCGATCCGGAACAAAAATTACGGAGAAAACAGTGTCCTCAATCTCTTCAAATCAGCAAAGTCTAATTGCTCAGAGTTTTTTGAATAAAAACAGGAACGCCTTTCAGACATCCCTTGAGAGGCTATCGAGCGGTCTTAGGGTAAATAATTCGAGAGACGATGCGTCTGGATTATCAGTTGCAACTAGATTGGACGCCCAGGCTCGGGCATACGATATCTTTCAGCGAAACGCGAATGATGCGGTTTCTTACATGCAAATTGCCGATGGAGCACTCTCAAATATATCAGACAACCTTTTGAGAATGGATGAATTGCGAGTTCAAGCCTCAAGCGCTTTTCTCACCAATAAAGACCGCGCCGCTCTGGATAAGGAATACCAAGAGCTTATTGACGAAAACGATCGAATCATCGAAAACACGGAATACAACGGAATAAAAATTTTCGGTGTTGGTAGGGAGTTGTTGACGACTAAATTAGGGAACGAGAATGTCTCGTTTGATTTGAGCGCCTCTCTGTCGTTAGAAGGTAGGGGCACAAAAGGAGCACTTCAGGCCATCTTCAACACTGCGGGGATTGGTTCGACCCCGGAATCGTTAAACATCTCTAACGGTGCAGTGCTTGATTTCGTGTCAGGCAACACGGGCACATATAACGTTAACGTGGCTCAACTGGCACGTTCCTTCCAGTACAGAGACACAGTCGGAGCTGGTCCCTTTGGGATAGCCGCAAACGTACTGAACTCGAATATGGCTGTGGCAGGTTATCTTGCAGGACCGCCCGGAACTTACAATGTGAACGTTGCTACAGTTGCTTCCAATTACGTATACACAGATGCGGTTGGTGCGGGCAACCCCAATCAAGGAATAAATGCAGCATCATTTGCCGCCACAAATTCCAATCCAGCCGTTGCAACTATCACTGCCGCTGATGATTCGAATGCCCAATATTCACTGCAGGTAAATACAATTGCACAGGGACAGGTCAATACCATTACGGGCGTTGCAGCGACTAACGGATCAGCCGATACAAACGGGGGTTTCGTCAATGGTGACTCATTTAATAGATTTAGGATCACATTCGGAGATGGATCTACCGTAAACTTTAATGTGAATGGCGGAGGCGGTGCCGCGAGGGGAACCTACACCACTGCTGCCTATGTGGCAGCGTTTAACGCAGCATCAGGCGGACGGGTAACGGCAGCTTACAATGCTGGTACGGGCACGCTTACCTATACTCAGAACTCCACAGGTACAAATAACTCATTCACACTGGAAAACCGAAGTGCTACGGCTGGCATAGTAGACAACGAACAAGGAGCTGGCAGCTTTGCGCCGGCCGATATATTTGAAACGAATGCAGGGAACACTACTGTAGCTGCGCAAAATGCTACGGGCAACCTTAACGGGCAGGCCTTTACATCTCAGACAAACAATGCTATCACAGTGAACGCGGCCGGCGATGCAGGAAGAACTGCAACCTTTAATGTTCTAAGCGCTGGGACGACAAATTTCGACGAAAGAAACGCTACCGTAAACAGGTTTGCCATCGCGTTTGGCGACGGCACTCCAGGGGTAACGTTGAATTTGGGATCCGGAGTCTATTCGGCAATGGACTTCGTGAACGCCTTTAACGCTTCAGCCGCGGGAGCGAAGTTCCAAGCCAGCTATGACATGGTTAGCGGGAATATCACCTACACAGGGTTGGAAGACGGCGCGAATGAAACACTCAACATTACCAACACTAGCACCCAAAATGACGATGGTGTCAATGGGGCATTTGCGCCGTCAGACGTTTACAACGTTGGAGCTGCACAGATAACAGCCACTGGAACAAACTTCACTGGAACTGTAAATGGCACCGCTTTCAACTCAGCGACTGGAAGTGGCCTAACCGTCGCAGGCCTGACGTTTAACGCGCTCTCCTTGGGCAACTCAACGATCCAGGTAATACAAGCGTCTGTTAACCAGTTTGATGTTGACTTCGGGGATGGATCAAGTTTCACCCTGAATTTAGGAACTGGGTTGTTCAGTGCTACTGATTTCGTAAACCAGTTCAATGCCCAGGCGGCTGGTAAATATACAGCGGCATACGATGGGAATAACATCACCTACACCTCACTCGTAAGTGGATCAGTAAATTCCCTCTCTGTGGTGAACCTTGGTACCGCATCCAATAACGTCTTTAATACTGCTGACGCGGCCGTTATTCAATCGGGACAGAACACCACTGGTGATGTTAATGGCGTGGCATTTAGTTCAACTACAACGACGGTTTCAACGCCAGACCTCACTTTCCTCGCAAAGGCGCCAGGATCAACAACAATTGATTACGTGGCGGAGGAAGCCGGGGAAGTTGATTTTCGATTCATCGATATCAAAACCGTCATGAATGCTCGGGATGAGACCGACAATCTTAGAGTTGCAACGAATGCGATTACGAGTTTACGAGCCAAGGTTGGTGCCAACATCAACAGGCTCGATGCAACGATACAGAACTCCCAAATTGCCGGTGCGGCATACTTTGAGGCAATGGGCAGGATCCTTGATGCAGATTTTGCAAAGGAATCGTTGGATTACACAAGACAACTGATTCTACAGCAAGGTGCAATCTCTGTTCTCTCTCTGTCAAACGCATCGAATAGCAGGGTTCTGGATTTAATCGGGACTGGTTTGCAGCAAGAATAATGATGAAGAAAAAGCAAAAAATTTCTCTAGACAGACAGCTAATGATTACCATTGAAGCATGGCAGTTCCTTCATAGAAACCGGGGGCAATGATGGACCTAAAAAAAATCGATTTATCGCTGTTCAAGAAACAGGATGTTACCCCGGTCGCGAATGTGCCAACATCGTCGGGTAGCCCCTCCTCTCGTTTATTGGTAAAGAAGGTAGCTAATCCTGGCAAGTTGGCCCCTCTGAAAAACGATCTGCAGGAACGTATTTCAAAGGCGAGAGCGTTTGACACCCAGTCCGGCCTAATCCAACTACGTGACTCACTGAAGTCGCTTAGCAAGGAGCTACAAAAACTACAGAAGGAATTGGGACAGGATCCGATCGCTTTTGAACAAGTTGATGCTGGATCTATGTCCAGGTCGTCGCTTGATCTAAAGACCGTCAGAGAAATACTTTCTGAAACCAGTGGCCTCTCAAGCGCGGAAAGAAAAGAAATCAAGGGGTCACTTTCTCGGATCAACAGTGAGCTCAAAACAATTCAGGAGAATATTCGAGCGCAGAACCGAGAGTTCTTCGGAACGGAGAATCTGAAAGACAAAGAGCCTTCCTTGAATGGAATGGAAATCGTTGAAGATGCGAGACGCACGACCATCGCATTGAAGCAGGATATCGAGAAAAAATTAGATGGATTCCCGGTAGAAGATCGGGATGACTCCAGTTTAGCCGTTGAAGACCCTGATGACCTCTCTGGGTTGTCCCAATCTTCTATCGATACACTGAGCTCAAGGAGCCTCAAAAATCAGGCGGGTACGGTGATCAGCTCGTTTAAGAAGGACAACGATTCAAGTCTATTGAGTCAAGCAAATCCCGATCGGGAAAAAATAATTCAGATATTGTCAACAAGCGCAATAGATAAAAGCGACGAGGACAGTGTTGTTGAGAATCTGAGCGATGTAAACAAAGGCTCAAATTTAGTTTCGGCGAACGCCGACAAAAACTAACCGGACAGGATAGGAAAAAACATGTCAACTATTGGCTCAGGTCTAGACATCAATGGGATCGTATCGAACCTAATTTCAATCGATCGCAATCAGAGGATCACTCCTCTTCAAGTGCGCCAGGTGGGATTAAATGCGAAGCTTTCTTTGTATGGCCAGATAAAGAGTGCGTTTAGTAAATTTGAGGACTCAGCTAGAGACGTACTTAAGAAGTTCGAGTCCTACCAAAACGCATACACAAGCACTGAAAAGAAAACAATAACCAATAATGGTAACGGCACGGTTTCAATACGAACCCCAGGTAACGGTCTTGGTGAGTTTGTCGCGGTCAAATCCACGACGAATAGTGCGCCCGGCGTGGCGTCATTGACAACAAATCCGGATTACGGTGTGTACAACATCGACGTACTAAACCTCAATCAAAGTCAACAAACTAGGATTAATACCGGTAGTACGGACCAAAATACCGTCTTTGGTGGAGGCACGCTAAACATCGCCTTCGCTAGTGGTCGGAATGAGGTCATCAATTTTTCCCAGCAGCAGAACCGTAATGATCCCGATATTGATCCCTCTGCCCAGGATGTAGTAAATGGCATTAATGCGGCGAATGTTGGTCTTACTGCAACCTTCGATTCAAGCACAGGTGACATAGTTATTGAGAGCTCTTTGCCGGGCGCTCAGAACGCATTTACACTGTCAACGGAAAACGAAGTTAACCAACGGATGATGGGCTTCAACCCGGAGTTCGGGCCTAATGATGGAAATGACAACAACAACTCGGGCTTCTCTCGTTTGTCCAACGGAGTAATTTCGAGGATTGCGAAGGATGTGACAGTATCTATCGACAATGGCACAACGGCTTCAACGTTTTCGGACGTGAATGGGCAGTTCAACGAATTAGGTATCAACTTCACTGCACTCTCTATCGGTTCAGCTCGAATTGAAACATTCGATAGACAGGATCCTAATCCTGATTATGTTGCGCCGACCATCGAAAACAGGGCTGTGATGGCAGGGGACCCCGCCCCCGGCGAAACACGAGTTCTTACAGGTCCAAACACCTCAGAATTGACCGGTTCGATCAATGCTTTCATTAGCGAATATAACTCGCTGGTGGCTAGATTGAAGAAGTCACAGTTAAAGGGTGATGAACTGGATAGGGATACTACACCGTTTCGACTTGAGGCGAAGCTGCGGGATATCTTTAACCAGGTAGTCGGAGGAACGGAAACCAAAGCTGACATCGGATTCTCCATTTCTAAAGAAGGCGTCCTTAGCGTTGATAAGGATAAGTTGGCTGAAGAACTGCTGAACGATCCGGATTCCTTTGAGAGGATTTTCAGTGATTCAATTGCCAAGGATTTCGCCGATTACTCAAGACGAGTAAATAGCGATGGTGGAGCTGTCGAAGCGAAACTCGCATCACTTAACAGGATGGTTGGCGACCTTAGGAAAAAGGAAACCAAGGAATTTGATCGTCTTGGTGTACTTGAAAAGCAGTACAGGAACACGTTTATCGCTCTTGATAAGGCGCTGACTGACCTGCAGGCCTCCCAGTCTTTCTTAACAAGCGGACTTGCTCAGTTGCAAGCCCAGTTTGGTTCAAGATAAAACAAAATCAGAGTAATTCAGGCGTTGTCTTCGAGAGCAACCGACTCCTGAATTACTCTTCTTACATTCGAATCCAGTGTCATTAAGAATTTCGTTTTCCTAAGCTTCAAGCTCAGTTTGGATTCGAATTTCCTTTTTTCGTCTGCAATTGTTCGCAACGACGGCCCCCCATTTTCTGAACTCAAAAGTCTAAGCAAAGCGCTATTACTCAGTATTCTGCCGTGACGGTCTGCACAAACGGTGAGAAGCGTATCAACCTTTTCACGGGTAGTAAACATTGTAGTGGCGAGCTTTAGAGCCAGTTGCTCGACATCAAGTGGAACTCTTGGATCGGACGACATAGAGCAACTCTCTGATTTGGTTAATAACACCGGCAGGGTCTTTGTTTATGGCCTCTGCAGAAAAACGAAGAATGGACCACCCGTTTAGCGTTAGTAGGTTCTGTTTAATACGATCCTTTTTGAAATCAGAGAGGTACTTACCATGATGCTTCCACCCATCAACCTCAATGCAGATCTTGTATTGTGGAAATGAGATGTCCAAGCTGAATCGTCTTCCCGGCACCGCGCCCTTAAATTCCAATTTTGGCTCCTCTCCATTGAATGCATCGACCACCAGGGCCCACAGTTTTTGATGGATGGGAGACAATATAGACACATCAACATCGTTTGCAGAGAATGCATCCGATTTACCTTTGGACTTGGGGGTTCTTGTGCGTACCCGGGTGCCGTCAGAAGACGGAGACGTGATTGCCTCCTGATACGCTATGGAAACCCTCGAACCCAAGGCGCGTTTAGCCTGGCCGAGGGTCTTAAAACGAACCGACATTTTTTTAGCGGCCTTTCACCGAAAGTGGTGGAGGAGAGAACGTTGCTATGGGTGGCGAAATCCTCACGTTTTTTACAGCCGCGGGCACGACAGGTTGCTCGGACTCTATCGATATGCTTTTCGCCGTTTCCTGTTCCGAGTTTCGGCTGGGCTCCGTAATCGACTGTTCAGTTAGCGCCTGGGTTTTATGATCGGGCGTCTTAAAGGTTGGGGTGGGTATGGTCTTTGCCGGGCCGACCCCCAAACGGGCTGGCGCCTTCGAACTCTGCAGTGGGTTGGGGTCGCTGTTAGACCTGGCACCAGGTGAGTTGATAGCAAGTTGCTCCAACCTGTCCATTTCCTTCTGAATATTTGGGCCCTGTATAGGATGGAAGTTGTAACCGCCCTTGATTGGAGTTGTCTCCTCCCAGCTAGAGTCGGATCCGCACCCTGTTGCCTCAGACTCGACATTGTTTTTCATGGAAACACTGTCTTTCTCGTCTAGCTTTACGCGGGGTACATCAGTAATTTTTGTTTCTAGTGCTCCGGCAATCTTCTTGTTGATAGCATCCAGAGGAATTCTTGATTTCGATCGAACTTCGCTTGGTGTTGTCATTGTTTTGGAAGTGTTCGATGGGATAGTGCGCGGCTCCGCTGTTTCAATATCCTTCTCTGTTTTGTTGGCGCCACCGCCGCCACGGGCTACGCGTCTAATGCGCTCCTGAGGGGATTCTACGATCTCCGATGCAAATGAGTGAGCGACGAGGCGGCCGCTGTCCGGGGAGGTCTGCTCAAAAAAGCACTGCGCAACAAAAGATTTGTTCAGGTGGTCGCTCGTAAGCTCGGGGTTCGCATCGCGATAGAACAAAAAAAGCGTCTGGTTTTCATCACTAAATTTAACCACTTGTGATTTTTTTCCATCGGGAGAGAATTCCTCTTTTATATCTTCAATAACTCCCAGCAACACCAGGTTGTTGATAGTAAACATTATTTCTCCCAGACTTATCTGATTTGCATGACTTAAATTATTTCATATTTCTACATTAAAGTCAACATCCATTAAAATAAAGTAAAGGAGAAACCAATGAACCTAAACAAGAGATTCCAGTATCTACGAGAGGAGATCAAGACTGAAAGCCGAAGCTCTATCGACGGTAATCCAAAAGCCCTGCTCGACGTTGAGTTCGTAAGGGCGAAGAGAGAGGTTGCCAAAACATTTGATGCCCAGCTCCTAATGATCAACCCTTTGGTGATATACCGAAAGGTAACGGAACAGCAATTAGTTTCGAAAAAACTACTTGGACTACTGGGAGGCGGAACAGATTATTTAAACGTATTGAGTGATCACACAAGCCTGTACGATGGGGGTTTCGAACCAGATAAGTTGGCCCCGGCAATAGGAAGTAGGTCAGCCTCACTGGTTAAGGATCTGACTACGGAAGATAAAAACAATGCGCTTGTTCAGAGTATCGATGAAACGAAGGATTTGCTCAGGAAAACATTATTGGCTAGTAGTTGGGCTCGTAGCCAAGCAGAACCAAACGAATTCAATCCACTAATGGACAATACGGATTACCTGATGGCTGACTTCGAAGAAATGGGCATTGACGGGTTCCCCGATTCAGATAGTGAGACGGTAGCCAAGAAGAATGAACCAGGGCCTACGATGTAGGTTTAGACTAGCGTCGAATTTGGATATAGCGCGAAATAATTTCTAGGACTTAGCGTTTTCATCTTGGCGCTTCTTTATCGATTCCTTGATTGCCAAGTCTAGAGCACGTCGTTTATCGGGCGTTTGAGATATTATTGAGTGCACTTTGTGCCTGAGCTCCCAGATCCTCTGTTTTATCATCTTCTCCTCGGGAATCATCTAGCATCCCTAGGAATAAACATGGACTCGCCAATGGACTCTACTTTTGTAAATTCCACGTGTCCGTCCTTTGTTATAAGCGAGCCTGTTGGAAGTATATCGAGAGCGTGCGTTGAGTTTCCCTCGTCGTACTTCAGAGTTACTTGGGAGCCCTTAATGAAATACGTTCCAGGCGCACTTGACCCGCGTGTTTCAAGGAAGAATGATTTGTCAGCAAAGAACTCCATAGAGCCAATAGGCCCCTCGAATCTACCGCTGATAGACGGGCTTTCGCTGGGATCCTTTGCGCATGACGCGACAAGAAAAAGAAAAGCCAAGAAAAACAACTTCATTTAAAACCTCCTTTGAATACATTTTATCAGCGATGTTGCCGGAGGTTAAAAATTCAATGTAGAGGTAACGCTTTTTGATTCCATTCTTCTGACCTGCTCCACATGGCTACGAAGAAAGCTAAGATCAATTTCTCCGTGAGTTGTAGAACTTACATTTTGTTCCCCAGGGTTGGTTACTCCGCCCTTACCTTTCGAGATCTCCTCTGATATCTGAGGCCTTACGCCACGAAGAAGCATCTTTAGTTCGTCTCGGATCACGGAGACATCTAGATGTTCCGTGGCGCGAGTAAGGGCGACGTAGAGGAGCATTATTTCATCGGCGTTCGTATAAATGTGAAGCCCGGCATCATCTTTTTGATGATTAACGAACTCACACAATTGCACTTTCTTTGCTTCCATCCCTTTGAAGCGATGAACCGTGGTGACTATGTTCTCGCAATCATCAATGGGAGCCACCGTTTGAGTTATCTTTTCTAATTGATCAATCCCATACTCGCGAATGAGATTCACGTAGGTTCTATACTCGGACCCATACGGACTCTCTGTGAACTCTTGGAAGTCGTACCAGTTTTTGAAGGTCCCAAAGAAATGATCCTGTGGCTGCCCTCCTTCCATAAGCACTCTGGCGTTTTTAGCGAAATTCGAAAAGCCCAACATCTCCTTCGAGTCGATGGCCGTTCTCTCCCCTCTCTCAAGAGCTTCCGCTAACACGTTAATGGCGCCGGCGTTAGTTCTACATAAATACACATCCGGCGCTGCGCCACCGCCATCGAAGTCAACGATGGTGTCCCTGGTTGCCAGTCCTCTGACAGGGACTTCATTTTTAAGAAGCCTTAGGGTGCTTGTTGCCAGGTCCCCTACATTTTGACCAAATCGGAAACTTTGAGAGAGGTGGTACTCAGGCAGATCAATCTGATCAAGAGCGTTTATAGCTCCTCTCCACCGGTAAATTGATTGAAACGGATCGCCAACCCAAATCTTGGGAACTGGTTGATCGCGCATGATATCGAGAACAACAGGCCCCAAATCTTGTGATTCATCGAACAGGATTGTGCATCCCTCGATTTTGGGCTTCATAAGCTGGAAGAGTTTAACGTATACCTCGTGAATAATTCCACGGTTGCAATTGGGGTCTATCTGCTCGTTCCAGAGATGCACGAGATGAGGATAAAGTCGATCTCGAATGTCCTCCGCCTTGTCATTGTCGCAGCCCGGGGGTAGCTCTATGTGCTTACGCGATATATCAAGGTCAGCGCTGATACAGTAATTTTCGAGACTCTTTTGGAGCAACCTTCCCATGTAGGTCTGAGAAAGTGCTACGTAACGTCCATTTCGATTCACAAATGACCCAGGTTTCAAATTCAGCCTTTTAGCTAAAAACGACGGGGGCTCCTTGGAAAAGGATAGCTTTTCTTGAATTTCGGGAGAGGCAAAGCCAAAGGCAAATGCGTTAAATGTTATGGGGGTGACGTTGCTTGTAAATGTACGCTTAGCTTCGAGTTCATTGCTCTTGTTAAAAACAATGTACAACACCTTAGGGTCGTTTGTGTACTGAAGAAGCCTTGCACTCTCTTTGCAAAAGAATGTCTTTCCGGAGCCTGCCTTCGCGATCAGCTTAAAACTGTGACCATCCATGACCGCACCAAGACCTTGCTCCTGCTCGCCGGTGTACTGCATTTCAGTAAAGCCCCATCATTTTTACATGGAACTCGCTTAGCAACTGCTCTTCCGATGACTCGTATTCTGGGCGTCGTTGTACAAAAAGTGGAGAAGCCACAGAAAGGGCGGCCGAGAGTTTGATGTCGGCAGCGAACCGCTGACGAATGGTTTCGAAAAACACTGGGTTATCCAGCCTGTGCTTAATCTTCTCAAAAAGGGAGGGTTGCACATCCTTGAAAAGGCAAATTATTGAGGCTACGTAGTTCTCAAAAGAGAGTGTGTTGGCAAACATAGTCGATCCCTTGGAAAAATTACATACTTGCACTTCGAACCGGTGAGGGTGATTGACGTTGATCCCCCCCAAATCCGAAGTGTTGCTTAAATTCATGACCGCGAGGCTGCTCAGCAATCCGTTTTCTTGCGTAGTCGTAAGCACCAGTTCTTAACTCCGGATCAGAGTAGAAACGAGTCTGATCGTTAGACGATAGCCCAAGTGAAAGCATGCTTGTTTGCTTTAATCCATAAGGCACCGGGTCACGAATGGACTTTGAAAGCGCATCAACAGCCGCTCTCTCTGGTAACTGGCCTTGCTTAAGATTCCTGGCGAAATCCCACATCAATCCTTCTGCGAAAGATGCGGGGTCCTCGTTTTCAGGAATAAAGAATGACTTCGGAAACGAAATGTCAGCGCCTGTTGAATCAAGGTACCCATTTTTAATGAGAAGGTCCCTCGGTGGCGGCCTGTTGCCCCAAAAACTCCTCACGGTATTGTCACGAATAAACTCCTCTTTGTCCCTTTTAAATGCTTCGAACAAAAGAGGAAGAAGTGGATGAGCCAGCTTCATTCCCTTTGGTGGAGAATACTCGGAAGAAATAAGTGATGTAGGATCAAGCGGATTAGTTCCTGTCCTTTTAAAGGGAAATGAAGGGTCAAAGGTCGGGTTCTCGGATTTCAGCTTTCCAAGCGTCATACTTTCGAAATCGGACTTCACTCCCTCCAGGCCAAACCCGGTGGCAGTATTTGGATGCCCTACCGCGCCTGGTACCCTCCCCGAGCAAACGAAAGAATTCTTTTCGATTCCGAAGTCCTTAAATTCCACAAAGTCTTTAAGCTGTTGAATTGGGTCTGAAATTGAAGGTAATCGATCGTCTATATAGAGGAAAAGGGGCAACTCTATAGGCATGGAGCCTGAAAATGGCCGGCCGTGAGATCTGCATTCGGCATGTTTAGCCTCGCCTACTGCGTCTGCATTGCTAAACAGCATGGCTGCGTAAATCAGAGGCAATTCCGGGTGGGCAAACTTATGGCCCTTGGGAGGCTTAACGAAACTAGCCTCGTTAAGCGATGCCAATGGGCCATCCGCTGGAACCTCATATTTAACGCCGAACAACTCAATCTTTGCAAATAAAGCTTTGCGCTCATTGGATTGAGGTTCAACGCTTGGAACACCTTGGCCTGATTTAGGAGCGGACTGTTCCGGAGATTGTTGAGTGCCATCTGATTTCTCTACTACGCCATTTGATTCTTCCATGGGGGCAGATAATGGCTGACCTGATGTTACTACCTTGGCCAAGGAGTCCTCGAATTGCGATTTTAAAATTGAGGTCAAATTTGAAGCTCTAACTAACGTCCTGGCAAAGCCCTCAACAGATGAAACTTTATCTCTGGCAAAGAGAGGGGCGAAAAGCGCTTCCGCGTCGCAACGGACGTCGAACTGGGAAACGTCATAGCCCTCAAGTGCTACCTTCTTGCGTTGGTCGAGATAGCGTTTTGTACTCTCAGAATATTTATCAAATGCATCAGTCACTTCAGTGCGGTTAGTGATGCGGTAAAGGAAGCCACCGAAACCATTTCTTTTGTCCAGGTTGTCTTTAAATCTGTTTACCTCGGACATCAGTTTTTCATGACATTCTTTTAATTCATTTAGGTCAGCGGTTAGATCATCAGTGATCTCGCTTGTTGCCTCTTTTGTGCCCTTACTAACGGGGAAGATGACCGAACCGGCGAGCCCAAGGTTACCGTCGTAAGGGCGGATATCAAGTTTCGAAAGGGGAGACTTGCTTGGTCGATCGAATCTAAGCGGATTGTTTGACAGCACAAAGCCGGAAAGTATGTCTTCCTCCGACAAGCCATCAACCGAAAACTCCGACACCGATAAAAGCAGGCGATCGAACTTTGACAACTCGGTTCGGAGTTTAATTTTGGAAAGCATTTCATCGGACAAGTAGGGTATGGACATACCACTATTCAACTGCGAGGCAATTTCGGCGAGTGAGTACTCCCTGTATTGACGTGCCTCTTCCCTTAGCTTTTGGGTTCGCTCTCTAATGGGCGCGCTCAACTCACCGTTAACGGCCGGCGGTGGGGTTTCTGAATAGGTCCTTTCTGCTTTGTTCGGGATCTCAGACCTCTGGGGCTCTGATGGCTTTTGTGGCTCGTGGAGCTGTACTGGCGCATATTCTGGGGAGGCTGGCTTAAGGTTTGTCGAGAGAGGGAAAGGCGTGACGTTGCTCTTTTTCCCAGCCAGGAGATCCGTTGGGTCCGTATTTTCGGGGAGTGTGACGTCTTTAATGATGCCATTTTCAAAATCTATTGGATCTGCCATATCCTCTAGAATGAGCGTCTCACCGGAAAGTCCATCGCCTGCAGAGAACGACGCCCTGGCGATTTCAATATCGTCTGGTGGTGGGATCTGATCGTCGTTCATGGGTACTCCGCAAAAATATTGTTTATTTAATCAAACTTTACGTGACTTTTTGCTTCGGTGATAACATTTCTCTATATCCAACCGCAGAACGCAAAAAATGCTCACACAACCCGCCCAACTGCTAGATTTCAAAACCTTAAGGCGGCAAATACCAGTGCTTCCAGTAAAAGAATATGGAAGCAGGTACGCACTCGACTTTTCAACAAAGGCTTTTACTCAGGATGAGATCAAAACAAGGGTCTCCGATTGTTTCAAGCGAGTTTTTGAAAAATTTGGATATGAGAGCAGAGGCATTGATCTGGATGCCTTCAATGAAAGATGCCTCAAGCAGATGTTGGGTGCGAAATTCTCAGGTGATGCCACAAAGTTCGCCATTGACGAGGATCATTTCGTTTTTGTATACAAGACCACATCGTTTTTCACTTTCGACGCGCTTTTAAGAGAATTCCACAAATCAGAAATCCTGAAAGCATATAAAAGGAACGATGACCTGGATGTTGACACGATTTGCGCCGACTACCCGGAATTGCGTGAGGAGCTAACACCAACGGGGATAAGAACGCCAAACCGTACGGATGACTTTGAGGATATAGAGGAATTCGGGGAGCCATCACCGCGGAAATCTGATGAGACGGATAGCTCTTTCCTGAGCGCTCTGAGGAAGAGCCCATATGAATTCGGCTCTGGCTTTGAAGACATTCTTGATGACAAGGGATCGAATAACCTAGTGATTGAGCCAAAGAAACAAAGGCTCGACTCCAGGGACCAAAGAGCAGCCGCATTCGAGTCTTCTAAAGTGGAGACGAGAACCCGTTGGGCCAGCATGAGCGAGGCAGAGGTAAACGAAGTGCTTGGGGTAGGCTCCTCAAAAAGCGGAATCTCATACAAATCTAACGACGCCGACATATTTAACTTCGGAAGCGATCTGGATAGATCAGAGAGTCCAAGTACCTCAACCAGAAAGGATGAGCCCGATGATCAGGGTGAGAAAGTTGGCGTTGATGGTGAAACCGGTAACGCGAAAGTCAATACGCCACAACGAAGCGGAGGTGACGACTGGACGGACAGTTTCAACCTGGACGAATCAAGGAGCGAGAGTTTCCTTGAAAAAACGCCCGATATGCAAGATGAAACAGGCAATATAGCGAAGCCTGCCTCCGCAGCCCAAGAAGAAGACCAAAAGCAAGGGCAGGCAACCGACTTTGGTGGATGGGATTTCCTAACGGAGGAGCCTTCAAGCGTAGCCACCAAGTCTGAGATACCCAACGCCACCGATTCTTCATTTAACAGTCGTGACATGAGCGAAGATCTCGTGGATAAGGGCGGTCCGTCCAGTGAACAGTCCGACCCGGCGAATACCGTTGACGGTGGTGATTTTTTTGATTTTCAGCAGCCTACTGCTTTGCAAACCCATTCAGCCTCTCAGCAGGAGCAAATTAGTCCACTGGGGATAGAAAAGACGCCAATATCAGAGCCGTTTGATTTCGCTGGCGGTGAAAGTGATCAGTCGAGGGAGCCCGCAGAAGAGAACCAAATTCCTGCTCAAAGCAGTGTGTCTGAAAACGCCACAACCCTGGTCGTCCCCGCTTCGGAATTAGAGGAGTTCAGTATGGACGACGAATTTACGTTACCGGAGAAGTCCGGGCAAGCGCAGCCGGATTACGGATTTGAGTTCAACTCTGAGGGGAATAGCGAATCATCGATTAAGAGCGACGAGAAAAGGCAAGCGGAAGCACCAGAGAACCTGTCAACTACGGATGGTGATGAAAAGAGCTCCGGCGACTCTAAAGGCGGCGTGGGAGCATCAGACAGGTGGAGTTTTGACTAGAAGAAGTCTCAATTGATACAGACAGACTTTCGTTTGGACGGTTAATAGAGGCGCTTGAGTACGCTGCAGCACCCTTGCAGCGCAAAAGTCAAAAAGTTGCTCAAAAATCATTCTTTTTTTTATAACTAGCAAATAAGAATAGAATTTGATGGTACTCCTTAAAGAAGAGCAACCATGCTAGACCAGATAAAGCAATCCCTGCATTTTCAGTCGGAAGCCTTGGATATGCGTTCCAAGCGACAGTCGCTGATTTCCTCAAACATATCGAACGTCGATACCCCGGGTTACAAGGCTGTGGACGTGAGTTTCTCCAAGGCGCTGGGGGAAGCGACAGGTGTGGCACCCAAAAAGAACAAGCCTGGGGTAGCCGACAGCCCTATTCCAGCACTAAAGATGACAAGTGGGTCAGACAATACGAGTGTGAAAAGAACACATTCCGGCCACCTCACAGGGAGCCCGTTAGACAACTCCAGTTTCGCTAGAGCCGTCAAATACAGACGGGGAGACACTGCCGCACTTGACGGTAACTCGGTGAATATAGAGCGCGAAAAGGCAAATTTCGCGGAAAACACTGTCAAATACGAAGCGTCGCTTCGAGCAATCAGCGGACGCATTAAAACACTCAAATCAGCAATCAAAGATGGAATCTAAGGGGTTACTCGATGTCTTTATTTAACTCGTTTAAGGTTGCCGGCACTGGACTTATGGCTCAGTCGACAAGGCTAAACACCGTTGCCTCAAACATGGCAAACGCCGACACCGCGGCGTCAAGTGAGGCTGAGGTTTACAGGGCTCGTAAAGTGGTTTTTGAAGCCGAGATGGACCAGGCTTCACGTGGTCGAGCCAAGGCTTCGAGCATGGTGAACACCAAAGAAATCGTTCAGATTGATACGCCGGCAAAAAAAGTTTACGACCCGGCCAGCCCCGTCGCAGATGCTGATGGTTACGTGTATATGCCAAACGTTGACGCAGCGGAAGAGATGGTCGAGATGATTGCGTCATCAAGATCCTATCAAATGAATGCAGAAGTCATGAACACATCAAAACAGTTGATGCTAAAGACTCTCAGCATGGGCGAATAAAATTCGTCTCGCCTAAACGTAATAAAACGACAAGGGGTTAGGAAATGAGTGTTAGTGGACTAAATGAAGCCTCAAGAAGCTCGGCTTCCAAGTTTGGCGGTGGCGCAGAAGAAATTCAGGATCGATTTCTGAAGCTTCTCACAGCTCAACTAAAAAATCAGGATCCCCTGGAGCCAATGGATAACTCCCAGGTGACTTCACAGATGGCTCAGCTCAGCACGGTAACTGGCATTCAAGATCTGAATAAAACCATGGCCGGAATTTCCGATTCATTCGCTTCTGCAGACCTTTTGAGGGCGACCTCATTGATTGGTCGTAGCGTTGTGGTTGAGGGAGATAGGCTTGCCGTGAATAAGGATTCAGACACTCTGGCATCCTTTGATCTTGGGAAATCAGTGGGCAGCGCTACCCTGGAAGTAAAGGATGCGGCTGGACGCGTGATTTACCAAGAAGATCTTGGTCCCAGAGGCGCTGGCCGCCATCAAATTGTCTGGGACGGAAAAGACATGAATGGAGATAAGCTGCCAGAGGGACTCTACAAATTCAGCGTCACCGGGATAAATGGTACAGAACAGGTGGATGCGCGTGAACTGGAGCAGCGTGTTGTTCTCGGCGTCCACAACACAGGCGGGGCTCTGCAATTCAATATTGGTGGTGGTGAGCAAGTCGGCGTTGAAGATGTCTTAGAGTTTGGGGCGTAACCATGGATAAATTGGTCTACATCTCAGCGGTAGCGGCAAAGTCTGCGCTGCAGCGCCACGAGAACGTATCAAACAACCTGGCCAACGTATCCACGCCGGGTTTTAAAAGTCAGCTAATGGCGTTTCAAAGTGCCCCTTTGAAGAGCAGTGAGGGACTAGCATCGCGCGCGTTCTCGATGGAAACCACTGTGGGCTTTGATGACGCAGAGGGCTCCCTCCAGCAGACCGGAAGGTCCCTCGATCTTGCAATCCAAGGTAAGGGGTGGTTTACCCTACAAACAGCGAATGGTGAGGGCTATACAAGGTCTGGTCACTTTCAAACCAATGCCGATGGCGTGCTTGTAAATTCAAGCGGTTTGTCGGTTGTTGAAGAAGGGGGTGGAGAGATCGTTATCCCCGCCGGATTCAGGTTTGACGTATCAGATGAAGGCGTTATCTCTGGTGTCGACCCTGGGCAGAATGAAATCGTGCGATTGGGCAGAGTCAAGCTGGTCAATCCTGCTAAGGATGACATTGAGAGAAGCGATGACGGACTGTTCAGGCTAAAGAGTGGCCAGGATGCAGACTCTGATCAGGCTGTCCGATTAGCCTCTGGTTACCTTGAGAGCTCGAATGTGAATGCGGCCGGCGCCATGGTGGACATGATATCCACTCAACGGGAATTTGAAGCCAATTTGAAAATGATCAGCTTGGCCGAGGAAAACTCAAAGCGGGGCGATAGCCTCCTTGGTCTAAATTAAAGGAAATTACAAAATGATGAAGTCCCTTTGGATTGCCAAGACAGGTCTAGATGCTCAGCAAACGCAACTTGATGTGGTCTCGAATAACCTGGCAAACACCTCTACCTCCGGATTTAAGCGCTCAAGAGCGGTTTTTGAAGATCTGATGTATCAAACGGTACGACAGCCAGGATCCGAAACAGGGGAAAACGCTTCGGTTCCCTCAGGTTTGCAGATTGGTTCTGGAGCACGCCCTGTTGCCACGGTCAAGAATTTCGCCCAAGGCAATTTGAACCCCACGAACAACCTGTTTGATGTTGCTGTAGATGGACGAGGTTTCTTCCCAATTGTGATGCCGGACGACACAATTAATTACACCAGAGACGGAAGTTTTCAGCTCAACAACCAGGGCGAAATTGTCACGTCAAACGGGTATCGACTACAGGGGCCTATTCAGGTTCCGGCTGAAGCCGTGAATGTGACCATCGGTCAGAACGGGATTGTAAATGCCTTCTTCAACAATGACCCGAATCCCCAGGTGATCGGTCAGATCAACCTTGTTGATTTTATCAATCCAGCAGGTTTGCAAGCGAAGGGTCAAAACTTGTTTCAAGAAACAGCCGCCTCTGGCGCCCCTCAGGAAGGGACTCCAACAGAGAACGGATTGGGGGCTCTTAACCAGAGTTACATTGAGACCAGCAACGTAAACGTGGTTGAAGAACTTGTAACAATGATTCAAACGCAGCGCGCTTACGAGATCAACTCAAAATCTATCAGCACGAGCGATCAAATGCTTGGCCGACTGACACAACTTTAATCGCGAATAACAAAATGATGTCTAAGAAACTTTTGGCGCTATTGCTTACTCTGGGTTCAATGAGCGGATGCGCGAGTTTTAACCCTTCAGTGGACTTCCCTGATGAAATGGGAGCTTCCACGAAGCCAGCAGGTAAGCAAGAAATGAGGATCGCACAAGAGGATCCCAATAGCGCGCAGTTTCACAAAGAAATGGCGATGGCGAGAAATCAGTCAACCGATGGATCGTTGTTCAACTCAAGTACATACTCCGGCCTCTTTGAGGATCGACGGGCACGACAAGTTGGGGATCTGCTGACAATCGTGGTGCAGGAAAGCATTGATTCCCAGCAACAAAATGAAACCTCGGTTTCCAGAAGGGATGATATCTCTTTGAGGACCCCTGAGATCCGAGGGTTCTTCAATTTGCGGGGTATTGACGGATCAGCGACGTCGGACAAGGATTTCAGCGGAGAAGGCGCAACGAGAGCAAATAACCGCGTTACCGGTACGGTTGCGGTGGTCGTCACTGAAGTTCTGCCAAGCGGGAACCTGAGGGTCAAGGGTGAACGACAAATCGGGACAAATCGTGAAGTCGAGTACATCAAGTTTTACGGTATTGTAAATCCCGAAACAATCAGGTCGGGTAACCGGGTCGCCTCCACGGAAGTTGCAGAGGCACGTATTGAATATCGAGGACGCGGTCAAGTTGATTCAGCTCAGGCTATGGGCTGGATGTCGAGATTCTTCTTGTCTGTAATGCCGTTCTGAGGGAAAGCCGGATATCTTATGAATAAGCTAAAAAAATCGATCTCACTGCTGGCTCTGTGTTTTGTCTTCACTGCTCAAGGAGCAAACGCCGCAAGAATTAAGGACATCACCACAATACAAGGGGTACGCGAGAACCCATTGTATGGTTACGGGCTTGTTGTTGGCTTAGATGGAACGGGTGATCAGACATCTCAAACGAGATTTACTGCTCAATCTATCGAATCGATGTTGACAAAGCAGGGTGTAAACCTGCCCCCAGGCATCTCTCTGCAGACGAAGAACGTTGCATCGGTAATGGTGACTGCGAACATGCCGCCAATGGGAAATCCGGGCAAAAAGATTGACATCACCGTCTCGTCCATTGGTAACGCGAAAAGCCTGAAAGGTGGAACCCTTTTGATGACACCATTAAAAGGAGCTGATGGACAGATATACGCAATTGGTCAAGGAAACCTGGTTGTCGGTGGCGCCGGCGCGGAAGCGGGCAGATCGAGCAAACGGGTGAACCACCTGTCAGCAGGAAGAATTCCTGAGGGTGGAGTCATTGAACGGGCAATTCCATCAAAGGTTCTTGAGTCCAGCACAATTAAACTGGAATTGAAAGATCTTGATTTCGGTAACGCAGATCGAGTGGTAAAGGCTATTAATGCCAAATTCGGTAATGTCTCAAGACATATTGCAAGCGGTCTGATTGAGCTTGATGTCCCCTCAGACATGAATCAAAAGCTGGCATTCGTATCAATAGTTCAGCAACTGGAAATAGTTGAAACGGAACTGGTGGCCAAGGTAGTTATTAATTCCCGGACGGGTTCGGTGGTGATGAATCAAAAGGTTTCATTGGGACCAAGTGCTGTTTCGCACGGAAACCTCACTGTGAGTATTGATTCAATACCGATAGTGAGCCAGCCAAACCCTTTTGCTCAGGGTGAGACTGTCGAGACTTCCCTTGACCAGATAGAGATTAAAGAATCCGGCGGCGAGTTGATAAAGATAAATGGTAGCAGCAGCCTAAACGACGTGATTAACGGGCTGAATCAGTTAGGCGCGAGCCCGACAGATTTGATCAGTATCCTGCAAGCACTTAAAACGGCCGGTAGCTTGAAGGCAGATCTGGAGATTATTTAAGGTGGATACGCATCTTCCTCCCCTGCCCGCTCTTGAAGCTCCGGCCATTATCCAGATACAAAAGAATTCCGCGACAAATGATGTAAGGAATTCGTTGGATTTGAATGGTCTCGCACTGTTAAGGAAAAAAGCGGGCGGTAGTGAAGAAGAAAGATCTCAAGCGATCGATGAGGCCGGCACCCAAATTGAAAGCATCTTCATCCAAAGGGCCCTGGGCTCGATGAGAGAGGGCTCCAAGCACTTCAAAAGTGGGCTCTGGCAGTCAAATGCCGGAGATATGTATGAAGGGATGCACGACCAAGAGATCGCATCAACATTATCAAAAACAGGCATTGGAATATCCAAGCCGCTGGTAGAGCAGCTAAGAAGGCAATCGGGCATTGTCCCGCCTAAGCCGCCAAAAAAACCCTCCCCCTATCCGCTAAAAAAACCTGGTGGCAATCCAGATGTTCCTAGTGACTTAAAGGTGGGCAAACCCAACCCGACTTACTCGCAGAACGGTGTTGGTGATAGTGCCTCTGCCCAATTGGATGCGGAAAACCTTCGTTTATATCAGAACGACGATAAGCTGGAGAAAGTGCTTAGAGGACTGAAAGGCAAGTACTCCCTCAGTGAATTGACTTCTACAGTTGAGCAGGAACAGGAAGATACGACTCACGTGGAAACCATCACAATTCAGGAAGGCCTTGCTGGTCCCGATGATCCCTTTGTGACCAATATCAAGGAAAAACAAACCCTTGAATTCTATAGCCCGTTAAACCAGGTAATCCAGAAGGTCACCTTCGGAATAAATTAGAGTCTTAACGATTTTTATTTTTTCCAGAAATATTGACGGTAGTATTTCCTAATAAGCATACCAAAGAGATTCCTATGTCTTCGATTCTGAATAATGCCCTGTCCGGCCTAATGGCTTCACGAACAGCGCTGACGACAACCAGCAACAATATTGGCAATGCCAATACAGAAGGCTATAGCCGTCAACGCGCAGTGTTCGCCGACCGAGGATCGGATCTGCAAGGAGGCGTTTATGTTGGGCGAGGGGTTAACGTATCCCAAATCCAGCGCGGGTATTCTGATCTGATCAACGGAGAGGTAAACCGGAATCTTTCGCTGAGCGGATCGTTCAGAACGAGCCAGTCACTGCTGGGCAGGATTGACACCCTGATTGCAGCGGAAAATGTAGGCATCAACGGGGCCTTCGTGGATTTTTTCGAGTCAGCACAAGACTTGTCCGTGAGGCCCACTGATATCGTTTCAAGAAACTCCTTCTTGTCAAGAACTCAAAATCTGACCAGTCGGATCAACGATCTGGATCGGCTTTTCAACACCGTTATTGACGAGTCATCTAATGGCATAAAAGACAGTGTTACGTTGATTAACGAGCTTTCGAAGCAGATATCAGACCTGAATATCAAAATTCAAAGTAGCAAGAGTTCTACGCCAGGTTCTCCCGGGTCAAACGATTTGAGTGATCAACGTGACCTTGCGGTTCAAAAGATGGCAGAGCAAATAGAGATCAATCGTGTTGTTCAGGAAGACGGTTCTTACGCGATCTTCATGAAAAACGGACAGCCACTAGTAGCGGAGTCTGTTGCCTACCAATTGCAAACAAGGACCAATCCTACTGATTCGACAGAAGTCCAGGTGGGTGTAAATGCTCTGATAGGAACGCAAACAGAATTCATTCCTTTCCCGGACGGGAAGTTTGGGTCTGGCAGGCTCGGAGGCCTATACGAGGCCCAGAAGAAAACCAATGAGTACAAGAACGCACTTGGATTGGTTGCTGTAAGGCTAGCGGAAACAGTCAATGCAGCCATAACTTCTGGGTTGGATCAGGATGAGAATCCAGGATCGCCTTTATTTGGCTTCTTGGGTTCCGGTGGCGCTGTGAACGGATTTAGTAGCGTAATTGGAAACCAGTTCAATTCGGATCTCAATAGCACTCTCTCAATTACCTCGATTGATACAAGCGTGACACTTCCAAAAGAGTATGAGGTGTACAGAAATTCTTCCGGCGACATGTTTGTTCGCGAGAGAGGACAGTTCGTTGAAGGTGCACCAGTGACTGAGACGCCACCCGGTTCAGGCATTTTCGATGCAAATGGCCTTTTCGAATTCTCCGTGAGTGGCTCTTTTGCAAACGGGGACTCGTTTATTGTGGCGCCGGTGAAAAATGCGGCGACAAACTTGAGGGTTCTTATTGAGGACCCATTCCAACTTGCAACAGCAGGTGTTCCGGATATTGGAGACCCCTTTGCGCCAGGAGACAATAAGCCAATCCTTGATATTGTTGAATTGCAAAACAAGGTAAGCGTCTATGCCAATACACCAAGTTCAGGAACCTCTCTGATCGGAGCATTCAATCAGCTCGTCAACAACGTTGGGAACGACAAGCGTGAGCTGGATACCAATCTGGCTGCTCAAGACGCCCTGCTTAATCAGGTCCTGGCTGACAAGGATGCTTTCTCTGGTGTGAACTTGGATGAGGAGGCTGCAAACCTTATTCAGTATCAGCAGCTATACCAGGCTGCTAGCCAAGTAATCAGCATCGAACGAACGCTGTTTGACAGCTTTTTGAACGCAACACGATAAGGGTAAATCATGACGGTACGGATGAGCACACAAGCGTTCTATAAACAGAACACTGATCGATTGCTTGAACAGCAAACAAAAATCGCAAAACAACAGAATCAGATCTCAAGTGGTGTAAAAGTTGTAACGCCGTCCGAAGATCCGATAGCTTTCGCGACTGCGCAGCGCGCGGAAAATTCCTTGTTTCGTATCGAACAATATGCGAGAAATATGGCTTTTGCAAAGAACTACCTCACCGAGTTAGAGGTTGGTATCGCTGCGTCTTCAGAAACAATGATCGGAGTTCGAGAAAAGATTATTCAGGCTCAGAACACGATCGTGTCCCTCACAGACAGAAAGATTATTGCAAACGAACTGCGTAGCAAAATGGATGAAATGCTGAGCTACGCGAATACCAAAGACAGCGCAGGAAACTTTTTATTCAGCGGAACACGTACAGCTACCAAGCCATTCGATGTGGCAGATGGATATCAGTTCGCCGGCACGCCCTCCCCTGACAGTGGGATCTCATTCCAGGTTGCAGATGGTCGAGAAATGGATCTTTCCATTAACGGTCAAGATGTATACACCTACACTGACGGAACGGGAAACAACAGATCGTACTTTGCCGTTCTTCAGGATGCAATTGATGTTCTAGAGGATCCGACCGCAATGAATTACAACCAGGTATTGGGGCAGCTCGCCGCCGAAGCTGATCAAATTTTCGACAACGCGCAAATTGCGCGCGGTCGGATCGGTGACAAAATTAATGAAATTGATTCGTTAACAGCGGGCTTCAAGATCATTACCACCGAGCTCCAGAGCATCATTACTCAGGAGGTCGCAACGGACCTGACCGAGACGATAAGTAGTCTTGCACAGTCGAATATACTGCTGCAGGCAGCGCAGCAATCGTTCGCATCGACAAGCAAACTCTCCTTATTCGACTACCTGTGACCACTAGCACGCTTATAAGTATCGCCAAGGACTCGCAACATGGAACGTACGAGTTCCTGAAGGGTCTCTATGAGCACTTTCATGATGTGATCCTGGTCGATGTAGGTAACGGGTTTGATCAGATTGTTATAGACCAGCATTTTAGCGACTCAATCTTGCTAAAGATCGGTTCCTCCTCTGGGCTTGAACGGTCTCTAATAAGCGCGTTGTCCATGGTAGAAACTGACAATGTTCTATTCCTTCATCCTTGGGAGAGGATTTCCAACAAGGTAAGTGCTCAAGCACTTCGTGGTTTAGTTGATTCCGAGATCGATGATTGCTTAAGTATTCCAATATATGAGTCATCGCTTGGGATTATTCGATGGAAGCAGAGACTATTTTCATCCACGGTAGGGGCCATAAAGATCTCTCAGTCGTTACTAGGGATTAACGGCGCCTCGACCTGCGGCAGCCATAGAAGATACCTCCCGGTAAATAGCAACAGAGATGGAGCGCTCGGCTGCCTCAGGAAAGAGTCAGCCTTCGAATCTTTACGCGACACTTTTGCTCAACACGAACTTCTGGTTGAGAGTGGATTTGACGCCCTTATTGCAGGTAGCCTGTCACAGGCCTTAATAGAGTTCCAAAACGCCGTGAGGGCTTTGGCGAACAAGGCTGGATATGAAAATCATGAGCATGCTGCACTTTCTGGATACTATTTGTCCTCCCTTAAAATGGGAATGTTCGAACAGATCATAGACAGCACTTTTGAGCATCACGATTTAATAGGTAGGAGTTCAACACTTTCCTACCTCGTAGCTGAAGCTATGCGAGGACAGCTAGAGCAAACTAAAAACGACAATCTTGCGGATGGAGCAAGAAAACTATATAGAAATGCAATGGCTCTTGGCGAGACTAATCAATACGACTTTCATTTAGTGGGGTCTTCAACAAAGTTAAGCCAAGATGGACTAAATAATTTAAAAGCAGGGGCAGAATTATGTTTGGAGTAAGCGCTTATACCAAGGTGGAAATCGAGACAAGTGTAAACAGTGCATCGCCGCACAAGTTGGTGATTATGCTTTACGAGGCTGTCATCAAAGAAATGGATCAGATGAAACTAGCTATCGTAAGAAAGGATTACGACGCTAAATCCAAGCACGTTGACAAGGCGCTACGAATCATTTCCGATGGACTTCGTTCATCTCTTGATATGACCAAGGGCGGTGAAATCGCAGAACAATTGTTTGATCTTTACACGTTTCTGAATCGTGAAATATTGAATGCCTCTGTTGCGAATTCGACTGAAAAAGTGGACATCTGCAAAGAGATCCTGGTTCAGCTCAGAGATGCCTGGCTTGATCTTTCAAAGGTGCCCCTATGAGTTTTTCTGAAGTCATCGACACTCTATCGGCTATCAATCAAGCGATGCTGACCGCAGCCGAGGAAGGTGATTGGGATTCATTCCTAGCGTTGGCGACCGAAAGAATAAATAAGGTTCAGGACTACTATGAGACGCTAGAGACAGCGCTCTCCGCTGATAAGGAGACGATCTCGGGATACATTGAAAGGATCCAAGATCTCAATCAAGACTACGAAGCAATAAGTGTCCTTATCAAGAGCAGAATGGAGGGTATATCAAAAGCTCTTGTTGCCTTAAAGAATGGCAAAATGGTTGACTCCTATTACCTCAATAAAGAGGTCTCTGCTTAATGGTATCCGGTCCCCAGGGCGCAACAGGTGCAGTAGGTCCGGTTACGCCCGTAATGAGGGCCGCACCAATCATTGCAACAGTACAAAAAGAAACTCTGCCGGCCGGTTTTGCGAAGACCATCAGCGGGGCGCCACAGGTGGCCACCATGGTATCCATGGAATCCAATGGTCGAGCAACAGTCAATATTGGAGGACAACTTTTAACCGTAAAGTTTCCGCTACCCAACATGATCAAAACAGGTGATCAGTTCTCTATTCTGCTACGACTCGGGGGAGAATTCTCGACTGCAGAAAAGACCATAACCTCCGATCCAGGCAGGCCCTTTTCTAATAATTCGGCATTACCATCGGCTAACCAAAGCACACCAGTCACCATATCTCGTCCCGGCGAACTTATTACCAACGTCATCAACTCTGCTGTAGCTAAGGGTTTGGCCCCCTATATGAGCGTTGCGGAGGACCTTCGGAATGTCAGGCGACAAATATCGGATTTAAATGGACGGTCTATGATTGTTCATGGATCGGAGGCCCGTGGACTGTTGATTGCGAGCCTGGCTGACTTCATATTCGGATCTGTTGATAGAAGTGGCGTCTTCTACGAATCACACCTAAAGGACTGGCTGGCCGGGAGGCGCACGCTTTCGCAAATAAAAAAGGAACCCCAGAACTTCTTGTCGATTCAGAGCGGCTATGAAGATGGAATCACAGAAATACCATTGGGCGGAGACAAAGACAAATTATCCTCACTTGTCTCGAATCAGATAAATGCATTGCTCACAGGTAAATTCCAAATAGTGCTTGAGGGTTTGTTTCCATATCCAGTCGAACTGAATTTCGAACGGGAGTTTGATGACGCTGACTCAAGACAATTTCCCGGCGCAAAGAGTCCTTGGGTGGTGAACATTAAGATGTACCTAGAGCAGCTTGGGCTAGTGGAAGGTAAAGTGAGAGTCCACGAGGATGTTTTGGATCTTCAAATCGCATGCTCGCCACCACTGCATGAAATCTTGACGAAAACAATTCCGGGTGCGCGGGAGGACCTGGCGCAAGCTGGGGTAGTTGTTAATAGCATATCCGTAAAAGTTCACGAGCTCTATGTCTAAAAGAATCAGGCCAAGTCAGCTAATCGAGAAGCTTAATCCTACCGAGAAAGTCAGGGCCAACCTGTGTTCAGAAGGGGATGACAAAAGACTTACCAGTGAGGCGATAGCCCTCTCCTATTTTTCGAATTCCGGGGCTCCAAAGATCGTAGCCAAGGGCCGGGGTATGGTTGCCGAAAATATTATTGCCAAGGCAGAAGAAAGCGGTGTTTTTGTGCATGAGTCAAGAGAGCTACTGATGCTTCTTGGCGGAATAGAACTAGACAAAGAAATCCCTAGCTCTTTGTATCACTCCATCGCTGTCCTTTTGAACTGGGTGCATGAGGCTGAGACAGTGGCCACAAACTCCTAATCTAGACAGTCAGCGCCTGCGCTTATTTTTCCTCCTCCCAATAAATTCCCCACAACCTGTTTTTTTCTGGATGCATAGAAAACAATGGTAGTATTGTTTTGCTTACTATGCGTATAGTAAAACATTTTCTAAAAAACAAAATTACCAAGGTTTCCATATGCAAGGTGATTCTCTAGCTGCCTCTGGCGGCGCCCAAGGACTAAATCTAGGTCTAGGCAACAACCAGGGTTTACCTAAGACGGGTGTCCAGTCGATCAAAGCGCGATTTGACGATCTGCCGAAGGCAAACAAACTAGGTATCGCCATTGGGCTGCCGTTGATTCTGGCCATAGGGTTTGCAATGATCCTTTGGGCTACATCAACCTCATACAAGGTCCTGTTTAATGGACTGAGCGATCAAGATGGCGGTGAGATTGTTGCTGCACTCACCAACATGAAAATTCCATATAAATACTCCTCCTCGGGAACGTCAATCCTGGTGCCCGAAGACAAGGTTTACGATGCAAGACTTGCGCTGGCTTCTCAGGGTCTTCCAAAGGGGTCAACAAAAGGCATGGAGGTTATGGATAGCCAGGCTCTCGGCGTAACCCAATTCCAAGAGCAAGTAAACTATCAAAGAGGACTAGAGGGTGAGCTAGCAAAAAGTATTCAATCCCTCGATGCAGTCGAATCTGCACGTGTGCACCTTGCGATGCCCAAGCCTTCGATTTTTGTCAGGGATGAAGAGAAGCCCTCTGCCTCCGTAGTCGTGTCTCTGTATCGCGGAAAGTCCCTGACGCAATCGCAAATTGATGGGATTGTTCACCTTGTATCTTCATCTTTGCCAAACCTCAATCCCAAAGCTGTCTCAATTGTGGATCAGTCTGGAGCTCTTCTCACGAAGAATGATGAAGATGGTGTAAATGGAGCGACAACATCTCAGATGAGCCTCCAGGAAAAAAGGGAGAGGTCTTACGAGCAGTCGATTGTTGAAATCCTTACCCCTTTGTTTGGCCGGGAAAACGTCAGGGCTACCGTGTCAACTGACATGAATTTCAACGCAACAGAAAGAACGAAAGAGCTATACACACCGAACAATCAGGAAACGGCGGCCATTAGAAGTAAGCAGTCGAGTTCCACAGTAGATGGCGATGTGAGAAACCCCTCGGGAATACCTGGCATCCTTGCAAACACACCGCCGGATGGGGCGCTTGCACAAATCGGTGGAAACCCACGTGATCTTACGCCGCCCTCCCCCAACAAGGATGTTGCTGTCCGTCAAAGTGATGAAGTCGTGAACTATGAGGTCGACCGAGAGGTTGTTCAGACCAAAGAGCAGGTCGGAACGGTAAATCGGTTGACGGCGGGCGTTGTAATCAATTACAAGACAATCACAGATGGCGCCGGCGCTGTAAGAGAGGTTCCCTTGACCCCGCCTGAGCTAGCCGAGATCTCGGCTTTGGTGAAGAAGGCCATTGGCTTCAACGAGAGCCGTGGAGATGAACTGAATATCGTGAACCAGCCGTTCAACCGTGCAGTGGAAGCGGATGTCGGGTTCTGGAATCAACCTCAGACCCTGGATACCCTGAAGTCAATAGGAATGCCTTTGGCTGTTGCCATGGTAATCGGATTCCTAATATTCGGATTGCTAAGGCCGCTGCTGAAACCTCTAATGGCGAATGACGCGAAAGACGGACCCGACTTGCTGCCAAATACGGCCGGCAATGTTCCTCTGCTTGCCTCTGCCGGTGGGGATTCTGAAGATGACGAATTTTATGTTTCCAAAGTTGACAAGGAATCCTTACGCCTGGAGAAGGAGCGTGAGGAGCGATTGGAAATGGTCAGAACATTGGCGAAGGAAAACCCAGAGATCTTGGCTTCAGTGGTTAAGAACTGGATTGGCGGAGTGCCAATGGCAAAATCAGTGTCGATGAATACACCTACGAACGGAGCTGCTTAATGTTACAAGAGAAGGCTGAACAGGGTTTAGAGAAGAGCGCAATCTTGATGTTGGCACTCGGCGAAGAGGGGGCCTCCTCCGTATTAAAACACTTGACTCCCAAGGAAGTTCAACGATTGGGCACGAAGATGTCGAAGACGCAGAACGTCACGATAGATGCCGTGGATTCAATCATGAAGGAACTGCTCGAATTCACCAATACGCAGAGCGCACTGGGAATCAACTCAAGCAGCTACATCAAAAATGTGCTGAACAAAGCGCTGGGCGAAGAGAAAGCAAGTTACCTTCTGGATACGATCCTCACCAGCAGTGACACCTCTGGCATTGAGGCTCTGAAGTGGATGGACCCACAATCTGTATCCGAATTGATTAAAGGCGAACATCCGCAGATCATCGCGACAATCATGGTTCACCTTGACAAGGACCACTGCGCTGCGATCCTGAACCATCTAAATGAGAACCTGAAGTCAGATGTTGTTCTTCGAATTGCAACTTTAGATGGTATTCAGCCCAACGCATTGAAAGAATTGAATGATGAATTGTCGAAGCTGCTAACAGCCGGTGGAGATAAGATGAGCAAGAAAGCATTGGGTGGCCCGCGGACTGCCGCTGAGATCCTGAATTATGTAGGCGCCACGAGCGAGAAGCATATTTTGGAAAGCATCGCATCTGTGGATTCAGAGCTCTCCGCAGCGATCCAGGATGAAATGTTCACCTTCGAGAACATCCTCGATATATCTGATCGGGATGTGCAAAGAGTACTCAGGGAAATTGAGACGACTAAGCTGGCAGTGTCAGTTAAAGGAGCTTCTGAGGATGTTAAAAAGAAGATCTTCAACAACATGGGTGTTAGAGCAGCAAACGCGCTTAGAGACGAGATTGAGATGAAGGGCGCCGTAAGAATATCCGAAATTGAAACCGCCCAGAAGGAAATCATCAAGGAGTTCAGGGACCGGGCCGATCGGGGGGAAATTACAATTCTGAAGGGTGGAGAGAGCGCCCTTGTATAAGCTAAATAAGGAATTGGCCCCCAAGGTAAATGCATTCCGAGGACTCGAAAGTTTTGATGTCCCGGAGAAGCTTGAGAAAAAGATTGAATTGCCACTTGAGCCCATCGAAAAAATCGGCGTTTCTCAAGCCAAGTTGGATGCAGAATACCTGAGATTAAAAGAGTGGGAAGCCAGTCTAATCACCCGTGAGCAAGACCTTGATGAAAGGGCTCGTGCAGTCTTTGACATTGCACAGAACGATGGGCTTCAATCAGGTTACCGCGAGGGTTGGGAAATATCTGGGCGCGAGCGTGAGTTGCTCATAAACCTGTCGTCGAGCATTGAATCAGAATTTATTGCAGTCCGAACCTCGCTTGCGCCTTGTGCACTTGAGTTGGCTGTTCACGCAGCACGCCATGTTGTTCATGAGTCCTGCAGCCTAAGTATTGAGAACACATATAAAAATCTGTCTGCTGTTGTGTCTGGTTTGGACCTCAACACAGGCCTAATTGAGATCTCGTGCAATAGCAGGACAGCAAAAACATTAGAAAATCAGAATGTAGCTGAATCTCTCCGAAACAGGTTCACAATAAAAATCGACGAGTCGCTAGAAGACATGGGGTTTCTGGTCACCCACGGAAAGGGTTCAATAGACTCAACAATTGAAACGCGATGGAAACGAGCGCTAAGTCAAATCCATTCGGGTGTCGAATATGCAGCACGCTCTGACCAAGATGAAGTTGGGAGTGTTTTTGAGGCTAGAAGGTTATCAGACATCTCCAAACATGATCAAGCGACTGCCCCGCCCCATGGCGACCAGGTTCCGAATAAAGAAATAAATGTAGAGCAAGGTGTGCCTGGCGACAGTGATGAGTTCCTCAGGAGAAAATAGTGCAGGATGTACTTAACTATCTTGTTGAATGTAAATCGCTTGTTCTGGGCAATCTTGGAGCAAGGAATGTTGGCCAATTGTGCAGAGTTTCCGGTCTTCTCCTTGAGGTGGAAGGACTGAAGCTTCCTGTAGGAAGCGTCTGTGTGGTTGAGCAGGTCGACGGAGAGAAAGTAGATGCTGAGGTTGTTGGATTTAACTCCGACAAGCTTTTCTTGATGCCCCTTGAACAAATTTCAGGTCTTCTTCCGGGCGCCAAAGTTTATGCGGAGGAAATGCCTCCCTCGTATCCGGTGTTTGGACAGCAAATAAAAAAGCCCTTTTATCAAACAAACGGCATCAAGTACCTACCCATGGGCGATGAGCTGCTGGGACGCGTAGTAGATGCACAGGGCAAGCCCCTGGACAGCAGCCCTACCCCGCGATCCTCCTCTTACGGTTGCCTGAAGAGCCCACCAATAAATCCATTGGAAAGAACCCCCATTTCGGAACCGCTTGACGTTGGGGTGCGAGCAATCAATTCGATTCTCACCGTTGGCAAGGGTCAGCGGATAGGTTTGTTCGCTGGGTCCGGCGTGGGCAAATCGGTTCTTCTTGGCATGATGGCAAAATACACCAGAGCAAGCAGGGTAGTCGTTGGGCTGATAGGCGAACGCGGCCGGGAAGTAAAAGAGTTCATCGAGCAAAATCTGGGTGAGGAAGGACTGATGCGCTCGGTTGTCGTTGCAGCACCTGCTGACTGCTCCCCTCTGCTGCGGATGCAGGGCGCGGCATACGCAACCTCGATTGCGGAGCACTTCAGGGAGCAAGGACATGACGTTCTGCTCATAATGGATTCACTTACGAGATATGCAATGGCGCAGCGCGAGCTTGCTCTATCAATGGGCGAGCCCCCGGCAACCAAAGGATATCCACCATCAGTATTTGCTAAATTACCCGCTCTTGTTGAAAGGGCTGGTAACGGAAAGACCGGTGGGGGTTCTATAACTGCGTTCTACACAGTTCTCACTGAGGGTGATGACCAACAAGATCCAATCGCTGATTCAGCCAGGGCTATCTTGGATGGCCATATAGTTCTTAGCCGGAGCCTGGCAGATGCCGGTCATTATCCAGCGATTGATATTGAGAAATCAATCTCAAGGGTCATGCAAAACATAGTTGATGATGAACATATAAAGCACGCGAGAGAACTAAAATCGATGTTCTCCAAAGTAATGCAGAACAGGGATCTTCTAACAATCGGTGCGTATAGTCCTGGAAATGACCCGGGCCTTGATAGAGCTTTAGAGCACTTCGAGAACATTGAGAGATTCCTCAAACAAGAAATTAAAGAAAGCTCAGACTACAAAAACAGCCTTACACAATTATTGATGATGGGACTGACTAGTGCCAGCACACAGCCCGCGCAGCGTGTGATGAAGAGGCCGATTAGAGGTAAAACATGAAAGCACAGACACTGAAGCTGCTCTTGAATCAAAGGAAAGCGCAGACTGAATACGTGTCCAAAGAACTAGGCGAACTCCGAAAGCAATTGGAGCGCATCAGCAAGCAAATAGAGACGCTGAACGCGTATCTAACCGATGTCCGTAGAAAGTCTTCAGAGAAGGCCTCAAAGGGAATTTTCGGAGACCAAATCAAGAATCAACTGGGATTCACGCAGAAGATACAGGACGGCATACGCCAACAGGTACACAAGAAAGATATTCTGGAAAACCAAATCGAAAATATGATAAGAAAATGGAACGAATGTATAATTGAAGAAAGAAAAGTAGAAAAATTGATTGAAAAAGTCAATTACGCGACGGCAAAAGAACAAGAGAACATAGAGCAAAAAATGAATGATGAGTTTAGCCAGCGCTTTTACCTGGCAAGAGCTATCAGCAAGTAGTTTCCGAACAAGTAGTTTGAAATTCTTACCAAGAGATAAACATGAAGAACAAAGTCATCCTTGCTACAGGCCTTCTTTTTCTGGGAACATGCGCCGCAGCAGCCAGTTATTTGTATATTGCAGACGGTGCGGGAGACCCCACCAAAGTTTCGATCGCCGAAAATACGAAGTCGATTGAACCTCCAACGTTTCTAAATGTTGAGCCCTTTGTGGTTAATCTGGCCGACAAAGATCGTGAAAGATACCTCCAGGTTTCCTTGGTGTTTGAGGTGAAAAGCGAAGAAACAAGTAAGGCGCTGGCCAAGATCGAGCCGCTGATTAGGAGCCGTACGCTTCTAGTTCTCGCCAACAAGGACAGCGAGCAATTAAAAAGTCCCGAGGGCAAGCAATTATTGAGAGAAGAACTGATGGACCTGGCTCAGGTTTCACTTGGTGATGCCGGGTACGGAAACTTGTCTGGCAAGGTAGCCGACACGCATTTCAGTACATTTGTCATCCAATAGTTTCGATTGAACGAAAACCAAAAGGCCCAATTGGGCCTTTTTTTATTTGGTTTTGGATCAAGAAATGGAATTCTAGAGATTTGGTTGACTTGTCTTTTCAAGGACCGGTTCTGGATGACGATTTTTGGCTTGCGATGTACTCTTCAAGATTTTCTCGAATATTGGATTATCCTTGTAGGCAAGTCCCTTGATTCTGAACTGCTCAGATTTATCGGCAATCCCTTCCACCAAATCCATGATCGCCTTTTGCGAGAATCCCTTTTCGACATTGACCTCCGGGTTGAGGAAAAAATCCTTAAGGTCGTGTGCGATGGGGAAATTTCTGCTATCACGTGAAAGGATTTCCTCTCCCTCGGATGACTCAGTTGTGAGCTCGAAACGAAAATATGATTTATCCTCTTTCACCAGGTCGAAGAAAGCAATTGCCTTGAGGTGGGTTCTAACATTCCCAATGAACTCTTCTGAAACGAGCTTGCTAAACTTGATTGCACTGACATCCCTGCCGTTGTCGGAGAAGAACATCGCATTGATATCCCTGTCTGAAAAATTGATGTTCACAGCAGTTTGCACTAATTCGGAGTATTTCTCTTTAAAAAATAGAGACACTTCAGGAATGCTAATAAGCCTTTCGCCATCGAAGCTCACGCAAATGTACTCCCTTTGTAATTATTGAGTAGTAGCTCCCTACTTTCTATTCCGCGGCTCTGATAATAAGCAAGAGTGTCAAAATTCTCCTTATCATGAACCGGCTGAAAGTGGAGAATATGGGTTGCAGCCCAAGAATTCAAATAGGCAAACATCTGATCGCTTGACTCTGCATATTTTTGGCGGTCAAAAGTGATGCGAAAGAAATCGACGTTTTGAGCGTTCATCAATTTTGCACAGGACACTGGAATGCGGATGTCTCCACGACTGTTCGGCGCACCGTGCAGACCGAAATAAAAGAGGCTTACCTCCTCGTATCCCTCGCTTCTCAAGTACTTGATCTCTTCCTCAATTTCATCATAAACAAAGTCGTCTTTAACTCCCATTGCCAGCCCCGACACTGCAAGTCGAGCCGACTTCTTTTTCCCCTGCTGACGCTCTTTTATGGCATGCCAGCGACCTGAAAGTAGCAGGTTTGACGGCAAGCCTGACAGATCATGTATCAGCTCGTCACCGAGCATTGATGGCGGATATGAAAACCCTAACTCTGTTAGAGCAAACTTGAGCGTTGGGTAGAGTAGCGCGTACTGAACCGCTTTTGTGACAGCCAGTGAGACTTCTGAAGGGGAAAGAAAATCTGGCACCACCTTATCGGCGATGGCGTTTTCACAGGACCTTTTAAACACTGGAACGGCCAAGCTTTGATTGCAGACGCCGCCCAGATAAGTGGGGTCTGCTCCTCGATAACGTTGAGCAAAAATCGAGTCGGGGGTCTCTACCCACTGATTTGGCGCGCAGGGGAAAATAAAAACAAATTCATCGTCTCGAACAGTCTGCTCGACGCGGCGATCATCATCTTTTCTTCTGGCCGATCTCGGTGACTCAGAGGCAGCCCTGAGTATTGCTTCTTTCCTGATGTCTTTCAGGTCGTCTACATTGATTGCAAAGTGAGATTTCATTGATACGCCGCATTTTTTTTCTTAATATAGTAATCATAGCAAAAAAACACCGGCGTTCATTTTGTAAAACAATTTGAAGAGGATTATGGCAAAGCGACGGATCACCTCTGGCGGTTGGCCAGGGCTTGTCAAGGTTTTAGTCTGGTTTTTTGTTAGGGAACTTCAGGTTATCCCCTAGAAGATTTAGGAAACTCTTCCCGACCTGAATCTTCATTTCGACATTGGATGTCTTTTCTGTTAACCCAGAAAGCAACCTGTTATTTGATTCAGAGAGTGCCTGGAGTGACTTGTTGGCACTCTCAAACGACTCTTTGCCAAGCAAAACAGTATTGAACTTCATATTCATTTCAACGAGGTTTTCCTTGTTTTTGAAATACAAAGCCAAGTTTGATGGCAACCCGAATTCCATTGATGGAATTCTTAATACGTCTGATGAGATAGACCTTATTGCAAGGGCGAGCGGTTTAAACAACAAGGCCGTCCCAGGTAGCGTCAAAGTCAACGCATTTTGAAGGGGGTCATTTGCCATGTTTTCTCGGATTGCTGCTGCAGAATACGGTGCTGGGCTATCTGAGGTGTAAGGCTCATTTTTCTTGTTCTGATCCGGCCCAAAAACCGGCATGGTTTGAGGCGTGTGTTGCGGCGCGTTATAAACGTAAGGCTGAGAAGGGACCTCATTCTTACCAAGGAATTTTCCAACAAGAAAATCCTGACTGTTCATATTTATCATGCCGAATCCTTGAGATTTTTCTTGATTTTGGCACCAATAGGAAATTGTGTCCAATAAATAAAGGGGGTGTTATCAGAACACCCCCTTGTGAGCTCTTACACCAAACAGTTACGATTTATCAACGATAGTCCTAATTTTTGCGGCCACCTTAGCGTAGGTGTCTGCGGAGGTGGAATCATTTCGACTTGCGGCTTGGCCACCCTGTGATGCCATGGAGCTAGCGGATCCAGCACCCGCACGTCGTGCTGAAGCCATGGCCTGTGGGCTTGTAAGCCCGGGTGGAGCGTTGTTCATGGCGTTCTGGTATTTATTAAGACCTGCCTCCATGTTCTGCTGCCCGGTGGCCCTCAGAGATTTGGAAATATCCAACATTCGATCACTTTCACCGCGTATCTTGCCTCGCGCTGTCTCGTCAAGGTTCTGATCGTCAGCATCCTGCATCATCGAATGAGCCTGTTTCTCCATTTGGTCAGCAGTGGCGATTTCTGCCCCACCTTGAGAAGCTTGATCGAGTCCAGCCTGCGCCTGTGTTCCCAGATTGTTGTCCGCTTTTGCACGACCCTGAGATAGCGCATTACGGGCCCCTGCTCCGAAGGCGCCTGCGCCCTGCTGGAATCCACTGCCTGCAGCGCCCAGGCCCTGCTGTGTGGCGCCGCCGGCACCGCCGGTAATGTTCTCGGAGAGTCCACCGCCGACGTTGGAACCGAAGTTGCCGCCAATCCAGGTGAAAACCTTATCGGGGATTACGCTCAAAATGCTATACGCCTGCGTAAGCATGTTCTCGAAAATACTGACCATAAGGGCTAGTGCGCCAATCAGGATGACAAACCTCATAAATACAGAAGAGTCGGGCTGATTGACCAGATTAGTCAGCAATTCACTGAGCATCCCGTTTGCGAACCCTAGGATGACCCCCAAAACAGAGGTTATCAGCGAGAAAACAATAACCAATAACGCCGGACGGAACAAAAGATTCAGGAAGAAAATATAGCCGTGCGCCGTGTTTCGACCAAGCCCCTCTCCTTCTCCATCGAGGTGCGCCATGGCCCAGTATGGGCTGGCCAGCATCGCCTCAATAACAATAACCATCCAGTCTAGTATTGCACCAATCCATTTGAGTACCGGAATCATTGGAATAATGAGGCAGAGCTTGATACCAAGGTATGCCAGAGGCACAAGGATGGCAAAGACGAGTGCTGAAATAGTTGTGAAGATTGCAGCAATGAAGCCAGATATGGCTGTAGCGAAGGGGCCCGCAACTGTTCCAAGACCCGCGGCCACTGCATATCCACCCCAAGCTAAGAAAAGGGTCTCGAACAACTCGTCGGCAAGCCTCAGCACGTTATAGCCAAAATTGGAAATCTCTGCCACAGAGTAGAATCCGACCTTTATGGGGTCCCCCGGAGTAAAGACGGATTTCATTATGCTACTTACACTGGCCATCTTCTCAAGGGAATCCAGTGCGCCCAACTTGCCGAATATTCCAGGCTCATCATCGCTTTCTACAGAATTGGGTGACTTGAGATAGTTGATCCTCTTGTTATAATCTGCCTCACATGCCGCATTGCCTTTGCAAGCACGAGTCTTAAGCTCTTCTTCTCGTTTGATCTTGGTTGCATTTTGGGCGACTGCCTTAGGATCAACAGCAGGCGCTGATGTGGAATTGCATGCCCCACCTCCTTTGCATGACCCGTTAGAGGGCCTGGGTTTTCCCTCGCCGCTTTTCGATTCCACTTTAGTCTCAGACGACTTTGAACCTTGGTATACGGCAGTTGAAATATGCTGAACCCCTGAAAACCCAAGACCAATCCACCCGTATGATTTTGGGCCCTTTTCGACGTGCAGTGTTGAGCCGCACGCAATATTTGCTGACTGGGCGTCTGACTCCCCTTTAACAAGGAGATCGTAATAGCCTGCAGCTAGCGTCGAAAAGTATTCGTAGGCCCCTTTATCTAAAGAATATCTTGTCCAATCAACAGCGAAGAAACCACTTGGGGTTGTGATCGATGAGACGGGATCTAATCCGGCATTGATTGCCTGAAATGTAATTGGAATAAGCCTTGCTTTCTCCGCACTCATTGCTGAGTTTGGCTCAAGCGATTCAAATAGATGGTAGGCCGAGGTAATGTCCATGACCGCTTTTGAATAAAGAGCAAAAGCCTCAATCTGTTTTCGAGTGAGAGACAGTACCCCGTCCTCAACAAGCTTTCTGTTTCGCTGGGAAAGAACTGGAACGTCATAACCCGCTTGGGATAGTTCAGATGGCTTGGGTGTCTTAAATTGGAATGATCCGCAATAATCCTTTGAATACCCATAAGAGGAATAATTTGGAACCGAGTTTGGATCTTTGGCGCCGAATTGAACAGTCAGCGTAGACCCAACAACATCTATATTCATTCCAAAATCGATGTTGGAAGCTTCCGCTTGACTAGCGAGGCCCGTAGTTGTCGGCTTTGTTTTGTCCGCGTAAAGTCCCCTTTCCTCCATTTTCAATCTATTTTCGTCAGCGACGCATAGTGCAGAAAAGGAAACTGCGTTATGAAAGGTTTTTGATAAAACCGGCTGCATGATGGTAGAAGTAACTGGGGTAGCCTCGACAATAACGCCGACAGCGAAACCCGCTGTTGCATTGGCAATACCTATTCCGGTGGTAGCGGCTAACATAGTGAGAACTTGGGCTATGGAATATCCGATTAGGGGGATAGGAACAATCAGGGACGCGCCAAGAACAGTTCTGATCGGGAGCCAGAAACTGTGATAACGCTTACCGAGAAACTCTCCGTCATGCCCACCCTGTAGAAGTGCGGAACCCATGGTAAAGGCGAACCAAATCGCGGCCATGGCGGCAATCGCCGTGTTGAGCACAAGGAACATCTTGGACATTTTGTCCGCGTTTGGCGATGTACCACCACCGGCAACACTTACAATGCCAAGGTTTCCCGGATCTCCGAACATGCGCCAAAGAATTCGCATCGCTCCGTCATACTCACTTGGACGATATTGAGGCAGGGGCCCCGCAAATACACCTGTTCCGCCATCTAAAGCACTACTACCGGAGGGGGCAGCAGGAGGTGGGGCATTGCCATTCTTTGGTGCCGAAGGATTCGTAGCGTTTGTGTCCGGCCCCCCGTCGTCAATGGTGACAGTAGTTGTGCCTGTGGTCGTCGATGTAGCCTGCATTGGCCTCACCGTATAAAACGAATTGATGCCGGAAGCACTGGCTTGCTGCAATGGCGCCGCAGTAGTACCACCGCCTGTTGATGAAGCACCATTGCAAGTGCCGTTGGTGGCCACACCGTGATAACCATTATTCTTGCTCAGTGCCTCAAGTACTTTGGCCTGTATCACTGCTGGAGGGGTTGTGACACGATTGGAGCTGTGGGAAGAATGAGGATCCCCACTCTCTCCAAGTGTGGGGTTCTTGTCTTCTGCTTTGGAGAGCTTGGTAAAATAATCGACCAATGAGCCACGCAGCTCGTCTTTAGTCGGGATAGAAAGGGAAGTTTCAAAATTCTTTGTCATCTCGTCATCAAGGCGCATCTTCTCTTTATTGAGCGCGTCGAAGTCAGACCTTAGAAGACCAATACTTTGATCGAGGCCCTTAAAACTATTATAGAGAGCAGAGCCATTACGAAGTGCCTGTTTAATATCAGACGCTCCGCCTGCTAAAGCCACGATATTACCGAAATAGCCCTCAAGCTCGTCCGGAGTATAGCTAGAGGCCCTGTCATAAAGCTGCTTCTTTAACCATTCATCGAATAGTTGCGGCTTCCTAGCAAGCATCCGAAGTTCGTTGGTGTTAATTGTTCCAAATGCAGTTTGCAGATCGAATCCAAGCTGCTCGACGTTGCCATCTTTCAAAGCTTGGAGGCTTGTCTTTGCATCGACAGCCAATCTACTCAATCCAGTAAGAGTGCCGGAGATGCTGTTCACATAGCCTGTAACCTGCTCAATATTCAAGTTGCCCAGATCTAAATCCTGGAGTGCTTCGATGTCAAAATCGTTGAAATTCAAATCACCAAGACCATAGGTCGCGAGCCCTGAATCAACAAGAGAACCAAAACTAAAGCCTCCCCCGCCGCTGGAACCTGATGAATCAAGAAAATCTGCGAAGCCCTTGGTGCCAATGGCAATGTCGCCAGCGGCCGCTGGGCGACGGGGCGTAAACTGATTTGGGGTTATTCCATATTGCTGCTGGTAAAACTGGCTTACAGCTTCGCTCTGAGATACAGAGGGAGCGGGTAAAAAGTCGGTTGAATATGCTGGAGCCTGGGTTGCCTGATACATCACCTGCGGCTGCTGCGCAACAGCCGACCCAAGCCCCGACGAGAGGGCAAAAGTCAAAAAGCAGGAGAGGATTTTTTTCATAATCAGCACCGGTTGCGATAATGCGGAAATCAATTGACAAAATTTTAGGCAACTTAGTATTTGCGCTATGATAATAATCATAACGTCTTTTGCTAAGCCAAGAGAAAATTTCGTCATCGTTTCCGCAGAAGGTAAATTCATGTTGATCAAGCGTTTAGTGACACTAGCGATAGCAGGTTTTACAACTCTCGCCAGCGCTCCCCTAGTGCAGGCCCAAAGCCCATGGCAGTCATGGAATAACGCTCAAGCGCGCAACGCACCCCAGAGTAACCAGGTACGCCAACAATCAACGTCTACGAGAGCTGCTACAAGCGCAGGTTGCTCAGTGAAGGTTGCGGCTGAGTTAAGAATGAGCGGGATAGTTGAAGAAATGGAACTGTTCGTAGCCGGGGCTGACCAGCAAGCAAAAGGCGTTTGGACACAACTACTGGACACTAACCAGCAAGTTCAGGTAAGCGGCGGCGGCGGATCCAGCCTTCTTGGAAGTCTTAGCAGGAATGATGCTACAACGAAGGGGAAATCAGAGAGAAAGCAAGTTTCCGATTCGCCCTCGTCCGGGAGATTGAGGGATCTGGTTAGAGAAGTTACAAAAGAAAGCGAATCTACATTTAAGATTCCGGAGGTGATTTGATGAGAGCGTTGACATCACGAGCACTTGTTGCCGGGGGAATTGTCTCTGTCGTTTTCATGGGTGTCCCAAATGAAGCGAACGCTTGTTGTGTGTGCAATGTTGAGCCAGCGGTAAGTAATGCTAGACAGGCGATTATTCAGCATGTAAGCCAAGAACACACAGCAACCAAAGAACGCATAAGCGAGATGGAGCGCGTTCTGTCAGACATCCTAAATAAATTCAGGAATGAGGCGAGCGAGGATGGCTGGAAAACCCGACGCATGGTGTCGAGTTCCATTATGTATGGGGCCAGATCGACGCGAGATACGCTTGTTGCACTTGAAACCTCGCGAGCAAAACGGGATACGGAGGCCACGCCTGGAGCGTGTGCCACAGGAGATATTCCTCAAAGTGCTTTCACAGCAAGCAATACGGCAGACTCAATAGCGAGAGCAGAAGCTCAAAAGTTGGCGGAACAAGTTGCAGCGAATTCTCGCAGCTCGGACAAGGTGGTTTACGGAAACCTGTCAGGTAGAGCTACAAACTACAAGAGCCGCGGCGACTTTAATTCATTATGGATGGGAGCCAGCGATTCGCTCGGAGCGGCCTCAGCCAAAACGTTTAATAGCGCCCAACTTGAAGATGCCAGGGAATATGTAAAGGGACTCTTCGCGGGCGTAAGGGTGCCAAATGGCGGCAGTGCAGAGGATAAGGGCAAAGCAATCAATGTGCTTTCGAAAGCATCAATCATCATGAGTGCTTTCACGGACGAAATAGGCAGAAAGAGTGCTGTAGATGCGGTTGGTAGAGCCGTGAGGTCCGGGTCATTAAAAAGTGTATTTGAAAGCGATGCCGGCAAGTCATTGGTTAATGACAGCGGAGATATGTCCTGGACGGCATTGCTTACCGCCGATGTAGACAGGCGTTATATGGATCCAGTTTGGTACTCAGGGGTGGCGGGACTAAGTTCTCCTGTCTCTGTTTCCAAAGAGATAGCCTATATGAATGCTACCAGTCTTAAGGTCCAACTTGAGACTCTAAAGGTGCTACGCAAGATCGAAATGCAAACCGCTGTGCAGTCCTTAATAATGATGGACGGTACCGGTGGTGGAGGCCCCAACAAGGCCGCCATAGAGGCATTTATTAAATGATCAACAAAGAAATTCAGCAGGCGGTTTCTTCGGGCGTATTTACTCTTGATGAAATAGCAGCCCTATTCAGAATCTCCGACGATACCCTCGTTGATCATCTTAAGAATCGAAAACCATTTGACCCGGTGTACCTGGATTACCTTGCCTTGGCCGCCCAGCAGCGCGCGGATCTCTTTGGTGGAGTCAAAAGACGCATCCACAAAGAGAAGCCCAATTTAAATATGGTCGAAAAATCCGAATTTTTTGGCAGGGTACATGAAAGGATTCAAAAGTCCGATACCAACACGGTGAGGTTTCTTGTTTTTATTGATATCGATAACATGAAGATTATCAACAAGGATTCGGGTCACATTGGGGGCGACCGTGCTATTTCAGAGATGGCGAAACGCTTTGCCAATGCGTGCCGAGGCGACGATCTTGTTTGCCGTTTCGGAGGAGATGAGTTTATTGCGCTTCTTTCAGGTAAGGACGAGGTCTCAATAAGCGAAATGGAGGCTGAGTTTGATAAGAGGCTAAACAAACGAAAGTACGACGGGCTGGAAATGCGTGCCAGCGTTGGGGTAGCCAAGGGAATAATTCAACCAGAAACTTGGATGGCGGATCTGTGCGCGCTAATAGACGAGGCGGACCGAAGGATGATGGAATCTAAAGAGGCAGCAAAGATTGGATAAGTTGACGATAGCGATAACACTGATTGGGGTGGCCTCATTTTTCCTTGGTGGATCATTGGCCAGTTTTACGGTCCTCTGCATCGACAGGATGAAGTTCCTCTCCACTGACGGATGGTCGCTGCGCACAGTTGCGCTGAAGCCCTCCTTCTGTGAATCATGTGGGCACAGTATTTCTCCTTTCTTCCTTGTTCCTGTGTTGGGATACCTGGTGAGTCGAGCAAAGTGCTCACACTGTGGAGTCAGGATCCCGGCCAAGCACTTTGTAATTGAACTCCTGTCGGGAACTGCTGCCTCCAGCTTGGCTCTCTACCTGGTCTACGATCAAATCAAAACTTTCCTCTAGTCTGCCCGCCCCCTCCGCGGGGCACCCTCCTGTTAATAATTCTCCAAAATCCAGTAATTTTTTTTACAGCATTGAACGCGGGCTATCATAAGTAATATAACGACTGTTTCACTGGATAAACAATGGCGAGTGAGTTCATTACACAAGAAGAAGCGGATCAAATGCTTGCGGGCACACTTGGGCTTGATATTCTGGAAGTAAAGGATGACCCGGCGGATGAAGATGGTGTACGCCCATACGAGATTGGGCGCCAGGAGCGCATTGTTCGTGGTCGGATGCCTACACTGGAAATCATCAATGAGAGATTTAGCAGGCACTTAAGAGTTGGCCTGTTCTCGTTTATGAGAAAGAACCCGGAAATTACTGTTGGATCAGTGAAGGTTCAGAAATACGCTGACTTTGTCCGGAACCTGGCGGTGCCGACTAACCTTAACGTAGTTGCACTGAATCCCTTACGAGGCCACGGACTTTTCATTTTTGACCCGGGTTTAATTGACACAATTGTCGACGCTCTGTTTGGTGGAAAAAACCAGTATAAGTCAAAGGTTGAGGGGCGCGATTTCACGTCCACAGAGCAGAGAATCATTTCTTCAATGCTCAATGTCGTTTTTGACGAATACAGCAAATCATGGGCGCCGGTTTACAAAATAAAGCCGGAATATGTTCGCTCGGAGATGCATACGCAGTTCGCAAACATCGCCAATCCATCCGAAATGGTAGTGAGCACATCATTCAGTATTGAAATAGGATCCTCGGGCGGAACCTTCCATGTTTGCTTCCCCTACTCCACGATTGAACCGGTTCGAGAGCTGCTCTACTCAAGCATGCAGGGCGATCAGATTGAACCAGACAAAAGATGGTCATCCACGTTGGAGCGCCAAGTTCACAACACAGAGGTTGAACTCGTGGCGACCCTGACCAAGACGAAAGTCAAGCTTTCCGATGTAGCTAACTTCAGAGTCGGCGACATCCTGTTTCTTGACATCCCAGAGACAGTAGAGGCCACAGTGTCTGGCATCCCTCTCGTGAAATGCAAATACGGGACAAAAAATGGAAAGTACTCACTGAAAGTCCAGGATGTCTATACAGACAAAATGGAATTGGCTCTATTTGATAGATGAGAAACTGAATGACGACAACTAACAAAGAAACAAACAACATGGACAATTCACAAAGCGACGAAGCACTCGTGGTAAATACCGAGAGCGAAGCGGCAGCAAGCCCCTCAGATGAATGGGCAAAAGATCTGCTGGACAAAGACAAGCAGAGTGCCACTTCGCTCGACCAGGCGGATGGAATCCGAAGTGCCCTGGAAAAACGTGGTGCAATTGAGCCGGTTATTAAATCAGGCAATGGCATTTTTGGCGAGCTCGACGGAGAGCCGGATGACGCCTCCAGGCTAATCAAGGATCAATCCTTGATTATGGATATTCCCGTTGATCTGAGCGTTGAAATTGGACGCGCTCAACTCTCGATCAAGAATATCCTTGCATTGCAGCAGGGATCGGTTGTTGAACTGAATTGCGCCGCTGGTGAGCCGATGGTGATCCTTGTGAATGGAAAGGCGATCGCCATGGGAGAAGTGGTTGTTGTGAACGAAAAGTTTGGCGTTCGTTTGACTGACGTTATTGATCCGCAGTCAAGAATGACCAAGCTCGGCGCGAGATAACAATGAGTACAAAAAGCTTCGCGGTCGGATTGGTATTGATATGCTCGTTGATTACGCCAACTTTTTCGATGGCTCAGCTCGGAGGTCATGCTGCGTCCGAATCGGTCTTCGGCAGCATACGATATGGAGCTCAACCCCATGTTTACGAGAGGACCTCCCCTAAAAGCGAGGGCGCGTATTCTCTGATCTCTAACTCTTCCAATTCAAGGGAGTACGTGAGCTTTGACCCCAAGGGAGCGATGTATCTGGTTGAGAATCTGATTCATGGATGCAAGAAGACCTACCACCTGGCTGTGGACCGCGTAAGAGCAGAAAACCTCGAAGCAAGATTGACTGGCTCCAAAAGCTCCAATGGACTTGACATCCAAGTTTTGAGTACGGTGCCAACATCACGCGAAGACATGATGGCGCTTCAGCGTCTTCTAAAATCAGGTATTGATGTTCGCCTCCAGGAAGAGCCAATACTGAATCCGTTTTCAATTTGCGACGAGAAACACGTAATCTCAGGGGTACATGAGACTTTCTCCACAGACCGCTACTCTTTCGGATCTCCTTCCGTTGAGGTGTCGTACGGAAATAAACAGAAGGCCAGAGAGTATGAAATCAGGTGGCACTCGATGTGGGGAAATGCCAAGCCACTTCCAATGATGGCAGATTCTGACAATGCTTTCTGGAAAATACTTGGTTCGGAAATTGTCGAACAAAACAATAGGCCCGTGTATCCGTATGCCGCCGGATCTGATAAAAACGTTGAATACAATCGAGAGAAGACAGGGTGGTCCTTCAAGGAGTTTCCCCTTTCCCGCCCCAAGTTAAAGTTGAACCCCTTTCCGGTTTCGGAAGATTGAACGTACGAGGTAAAAAATGATCGGTGTGTCAAACCCAATTCAAGCAGGTATCATCCAATCTTTGTCCGCAGGAAGCCTGGGAACAACCCAGAACATCAAGGGCGGCGAGAAATTTGGAAATCTGTTGACAAAAATGCTTGAAAAAACGAGCGCCTCACAAGCGTCTTCATCAGATATGCAAGAGCGAATCCAGTTAGATGATCCTTCAGTGTCGATCGAACAAAGCATGATCGCGTCCAATGAAGCATCGCTGAACTTTGAATTTACCTTGCAGACCCGAAACAAATTGATGAAGGCGTACCAAGAACTGATGTCCATGCCAGTTTAAGTACACTCGGTTCGTGACTTCGATCACTCTAAGTGGATTTTAATGAGAACCAGATTCATAAAAGGGCCAAATATCATGTTGGCCCTTATTTTTGCCCAAATAATGTTGCAGGTTTTACTTGATCTTGCACTGGGCAATGAAATTACAAAGACGAGCCTAACTTCCCTAGTGTTGGGAGTGGCCGGGTATTTCTTGGCCTACCTGATCTGGTGGAAGACAAAGGTAAATGCCTTAATTCCAATCTCGGTGGCTTCCTTTGTCTTGATTTTTTTCCACACCTACTACCGAGACATGGCCAATATGATTGCCATCGGCTTATACGTTCCAATGGTCGGCTCTTTACTTTTGATTGCAATAATGCGAAGCCTATTCCGCCTCAAGCTGGGGCGAAAAAATTGGTTCGAAAGGAACCAGATGTAAAAAGGGTCCGTTAGGACCCTTTTTCTTTATCTTTCTGGAGAATCTTATTCGTGCACCCTGAGGTCATCTTTTCGATAACCACTTTCTATAAGCTCGTACATCCAATAGGGCATTCGACCCTTACCACACCATACTAGCTTATCCCTCATAGGGTGCCTATATTTCACGCCGCCAGCCTGAACGTCGGGGGACTGCTGTTCTTTGCTCGATTTCTGAGCAAGGATCTGCATGGCGATCTTTTGATCCCGGTTATTTAGCTCCTCTTTAATCTCCTGGGCAATTTTTTCAAGATCGGCGCGAGTGAGAGATGAAAGCTTCAGTTTTATCATTTTTCTGAAAATAATTATTGATATCCTCACCTTTAACGGCGCGAATTCAAGAGACGTTAATAGATCGGTAACAATCTTTTAACGAGTTGGGCCGGATGGAGTCGACCTAAGAATCGGTGGAGTCGAAAGCCGAGGGGTGCTCTGGCCGCTCAAAGTGGGGGGAACAAACTTGGGCGGAGGGGTAACACTCTTTTGCCCAGGGGATGTCGAAAACGCGGGCTGAGCGCCCTTAGTATCGACAACACCGTTGGTGGCAGGTTGGCGGGCTGCAACCGCATTTTGGAGTTGGGGCCTTGGCGGCGTGCCCAGTTCTGTAGCTCCTTTTTTTACCGTGGTCTCTGTTGGGTAGTCGTTTTCGTTCAGATCCACCTCATAACTCGATAGAGCCCCTGAAGCTTGAGCAGCTCCAAGAGCAGCAAAGAAGTTGTCCCCTGCCTTCGGAGGAGCCGCCGTTGAGGGAGCCGCCGTTGAGGGAGAGTGAGGCGATGCGGGGCCGGCTGCAGCATTCCTATCAACTGAATGGTGATGGACTGGCGGGGGCGCCTTTACAATACCCGTAAACGCCGTAGCAGGCGAGTCCTGATAGACTGGTACCCTGCGTCTAGCAGACTGGTTAGCGAGATGGGTAGTTGGAAGAACCGGTTGAGATGCGGTGGCTTCCACGGGATTCTTTGAAACGACAGGCGGCGCCGATTGAGGCGCAGTGTTCATAGAAGTAAAGCTGGAAGTCAGACCCATTTCATCAGAAAGTGGAGTGCGACTCTTGACCCCATCTTCAGAGGCGGAATTGTTCGAGCTCCTGCGTTGCATTTCCATACGAACAAAGAGTCTCGATTGAACAAAAAATGACCCACGATCGATCCAGGGATTCTCCTCAGCAAATTGCTCGAACAGATTGTCCAGGACGCTTCCGATACTGCCCAGTGAAGACTCAAAAAGATGAGACCGAATCAGAAAATCATAGATGCTCTGGGGTGGTAGCCCTTGTTTTTCGCGTGCGATAACCTCAACAATGTCACGTTCAACGGACACGATCTTTTCTTCGATCTGAGGCTTAAACGCTTCTTGGTTGGGCCCGAGACTTTTAAGATACGAGTCCTTTTCCATGTTTGACTCTGAAGATGCTGCACTAAGGGCACTCAATTGACTCGCTTTCGAGGCAACCCCGCTTCCTGATGGCATTGGCTGCACAACAGGCGGTACAACAGGGTTAACAATGTCTGTTTTGTTCGCCACTGAAGATATCTTACCAGCGACGCTGCTTAGTGCTCGTTGTTTTTCAGTTTGGGCAGTTTTTTGGATATCGATTGAGGTACTGCTTGTAACCGCATCCTTATAGAAGGAGACATCAGAATATTGCGAGTATCCAGACATGCTGTCGGGGTGGACAATTCTCACCGGCGGATTCAAATCTTTTCCACCCAACTTAAAAAATAGTATGTCTTTTCGTTTTTTGTATTCCTGATTAAATCCGTTCAAGATCGACTCGCACATCTTCAGGAATACTGGTTCACCGCCAGGTATGTTGAGTTGACTGAGAATTGGACGGAGGGCGCGCAGGTCATTTAAGGGAATGGTACGAGCGGAAATAACTTCCTGCAGCATTTTTGTTTCGAGCTCGCCTGCGCTCTTTCCAGTCAAGGCATCGATTTTTGTTCGGGGGTCAGCCAGATCCCTGGATAAGGTGTTGGTCGACACGACCCCATCCTTCGGCTCGAAAAAGGGGTGTGGCTCAGTAGGGTGAATAATGGATTCGATGTTATCAATGTGCCCGAAAATTGCGTCGAGTTCATGAACAGTGATTCCGGGCCCTTCCCTTAAATAGCAGGATGGTTTGACTAGTTTGAAACCCATAACTCCACATAAAAGTGATGGATTCAAACGAACAGTATCTGGAGTAGATAAATCTGCTTCCAAGCGAACGCCTACAGTGGACTGCATTGAGTCCCCTTTTATAAAAGTGATCCTCCAGCCGAACTTGGATAGATCTATTCTTGTTGTGACATAATTTTCGTCCATCCTAGAATTCTAGATTGGCGAATAGGAAACACAAAGAATAGGTATGAGGCATAAGCAGAACTAGAACATTTTCATCGCAGACTCTTCCCAGATTTTGTCTTTACACATCAAGTTGGAACAAAGCAGAAAGCGTTTTCCGAAAAATTTGGATTTAGGGGATGTAACCTTCTGAGTTACGTAGGGCTTGGTGCAAACTCGACATGGCTTGCCCTCGCCCGGTAGACGATTGGGGTCGGACAGATTGGGAACAAGCGGTTTGTAGGGGTCATAGCCTTCGTAAAGTTGGTCTTCCCATAAGGTTTGGCAGCTCTTATTAATAGAGCAAACGAGGAATCGCTTGCCGTAACTTGGGCTATCTTTCTTCAGGACTTTCTTGGTTGTAAAGACACCCTCTCCACATGTCATGCAGGGTTGCCCGTGAAAGGCCAGAGGCTCCACCGAGTAATCTCCTCCGGATTCCGAGCCTACAGAAGCTGGGAAATCCATGTGGTCGCAGGCCCGCTCCGAACAAGCAAGAAATGACTGCCCAAATCTCGGACTGGTTTCCTTCTTGACGACCCGAGTCGCTAATTTTCCCTTTTTGCATTTTGGACATGGGTTCCCATGGCCGGCGATTGGTTGCGGAGGGGCGTCCTCCTCTGTAGCCAAAAATGGATCCTTGTTATCTTTGCATTTAATCTTATTTGAGCATCCATCTTTCGCCCGATTACACGACCAGTATTTCCCAAACTTTCCCACCCTAAATACAAGAGTTCCTTCATCCATGCATCCGATGCTTGCACAGGGTCTCTGCTCGATAATTTCGTTACTCTTTTGACCGGTAGCAATGGTGATATTTTCGGATTTTACCGTCTCCACCATATTCATAACTTGATTGCGGATTTTCCCCATAAAGATGGCCGGATCCATCTTTCCATTCGCAATAAGGGTCAACGCGGTCTCCCAGACCGCCGTCTTGCCTACGTCCACCAAATCCCTAGGGGCCACGTCGATGAGGGACTGCCCTTTTTCTGTTGAAAGAAGAAACCTTTTTGAGGTTTGAATAAACTTTTGCTTCTTCAGGCTCTCGATCATTGATGCGCGCGTAGCGGGTGTTCCAATACCCTCGGTTTCCTTCAGCTTTTCTCTGAGAGCAGGGTCATCCGCAAAACGCCAGGCGTTCTCCATAGCGTTTAATAAGGTCGCTTCCGTGTAGTGACTTGGAGGGGTAGTCAATTTTTGATCGAAGCCTTGATCTTCGACCCCACGACCCTCCTGTCCAAGAGGAAATAAGGTACTGAGATTTGACATAGGTTGCCGGCACTATTTGAATAATGTATTAATTATAGATCCGGGAAATTGCGCAAAATAAAAAACCCGCAGAGGGCAACGAATTCGGAGCCACCAGTTAGAAGGGGCTAGGATTAGACCCGGATTTTTCGAATGGTAGTCCGGTGATCTTGGGGGGATCCTCTGATACAACAGAAAATCTTTCCGAATCTAGATGTATTGACCTCTGGTTGCAAATTGCGGCAGTGATTGAATTGTTTAAGGTCCTGGCCACTGAGACGACCAAGTCAGCCTTCTCAGATAGAAGTTCGCTTAGGTAGCTAGGGAGCAGTGACTTTATTTCATGAAGGTCATCTTGCGCCTGAGTCACCGCGGCCACTACCACGCCATTGTGGGATTCAAGGACATCAATATCGTGATCTTCATCGAGATCTAAGGGTGGGGACTTCAAGTCCTGGTGGGAAAATAGGCCTAGATCTCGAACAATACTCGCCTTAAAAAAAGAGAGCTCAATCTTAAGTGAATTGTCAAGGGGCACTGCTTTTTCATGCCTTTGGGACATGAATAACTCCATGGCCTTATCGGTAAGACTTCCGTTGTTCACCCTGAAAGCAAAATAGAGGGCTTCGAGTTGCATCTCAATGATGGATCTCAGCTTGGGATCTGACTGAGATCTGACATGCGCAACAGGGGGTTTTATCAAAACATTAGAGAAAGGGTAATATTCATAATTGGTCGCAAAACCATCCTCGTAGGAGATAACTCCCAACTGGTTGAACATACGATCAATGTCACCGACCACGTTGAGATAATTTCTTTCCACCAGGTTTGACAAGCCTTTTTTAAACAAGGCGCTGTTGATTGGTGCAACCGGGGAGATGCCGGCGTCACTTGTCTTTCCGAGTAAACCCGAAATAGGACTGCCTGGAGATTGCGACTCCGCCCGCAAGATGAAGGAGGTTAGTCCCCCTGGCCTAACATGACCAATTTGGATGTTATTCAGACCTTCCTTTGGCAACATTGACAAAGTGTCTAGAGTGACAAAAAAAGGAGATTCATTAGAGGCGCCTTGGGAAACACCAGAAGGAATCGAGGAGAGCATTGTAGAGAGGGCATTTACACCAGACAAGCTCGAAATCTCTGGCCCAACGAGCATTGGCTCTGCTGGCATAGGGGTGGATATCCAGGGCATTACGCCACGTGAACTAAGCTTATGAAAACCGTTATTGATCGCGGTGTTGAAAAGCATAAAATTTGATACAAGCTGTGACTTTTTTGACTCTTCACTACTTCTATCCTGATTGTCCATTCTTTATTCTGGAGAATTCTCCTCTCCACCCTCGGATTCCGACAGCTTGAATTTTCCCATACTCCTCTGCCAACCTGGATCTAAAAGATGGGTGTCAAACGCAGAAAAAGAGAAGATTCCACCGAACATGACGGTTACCTTGTCTTTTAGATGGACGGCATCGGAAATGAACTGGGCTATGTAAAAACGACAGATCGCATCGAAGACATTTCGCTCCTTCTCGGAGAACTGCGACATTGAAAAACTGGCGCCAGTTGGGACGATTGCAAAATGGGCTGTGACCTTTTTATCGTTGAAACATTTCGAGCGAATCGATTTGCTGCAAGCAGAAACTTCGTCCTTAAAATTTGGGAATAGCGTTTTGAGAACATTACCCCTTTCTTCGAACATCGATTCTGGCAGGTGGCGGCAGTCCGTTCGAGGATATGTTGCGACCTTATACTTTTCGTAGAGATCCTGGCAAGTAGATAGAACCTCATTTGCAGAGTAGCCGTAGTTCTTGTTCATCAACTGTTGAAGTGAACTTAGGTTGTGGGGCAAAGGTGGGGGAGTTGTCTTCTGCTCAGAGGTGGACTCGATAATCTTCCAAGGGGCCCCCTTTACAAAGGACGTCACCTTTTCTGCAAATTCTCTGGAGGTTATACGTCCTTCGGTGTCGTAAACCTGAAATTCCTGCTTGGATTCCTTGAAAGTAAAACGCTTCCCTCTCAGCACAACCCAGGGCACAAAATAGTCATGCGGTACGAAGCTCTTGATCTCCCGATCGCGATTGACAATTAACGCGAGAGTCGGCGTTTTGACTCGGCCCAAATTGCACAGCACACCGGTCTTAACGGTATATGCCATGGTTCCGTTCATGCCGGTCAACCAGTCCGCCTCACGACGGCACTGAGCTGCACGATACAGAAACTCATTGGGAGAGTTTGGAGTCAAATTAGCTAGAGACTTTTTGATTCCTTCGTCGTTTAACGCGGCCAGCCAAATTCTCTTGAAGTTATCTCTATACGGATTAACACCAGACTGAAAGAGCGCGTCGTCAATAATAAGCTGCCCTTCTCTATCGGGGTCGCCGGCGTTGATAACAACCTTCGCCTTTGAGACAAAGGACTTAATAATGCGGAACTGGTTGGGCTCTGAACAAATTAACTTTGATTGCTCCGGTATCACAGGCAGTAGCTCAAAAGACCAGCGCTTCTTTTCGCCCCAGTAATGGTCGGGGGGCGCAAGATCAAAAATGCTTCCGAAACACCACGTGATGACTATGCGACCACCATCGATCTCGATGAACGTTTTTTCGTCCTTCGTTACGCGTCCCATTAATGGGGCGATGGATCTCCCCACGCTGGGTTTTTCGGCGACTAACAGTACGTCAAGCATCAAAGACCCCAGGCAAGTTTAAGCATTGAGTCTGTTGCGGGCCTCTTGTCTCCCGCTCCGCGTGCAACCTCCCCCTCGTTTAGTCTTGCATGCGCGACGATATCAGGTCTGCTCAAGGCGTCGACTCGGACAACGCCGTGACGTTCGGTCCACCACTTCTTGTAGAACCCAACACACTTCTTGGGGAGATGAAGTGCTTGAAGGTCATCTGAAAATCGAGACCCGGGTTGCAATTTAAAAGTGAAAAAAACCCCGCTATCCCACGCTTCCAAAGCGCTCTCCATATCGGCGCCAGTAAAGGTTGAGCACAACATACAGACTTCGAAATCGGAGTACTGAGACACGTCAAGAAATCCCTTGAACCGATGTGGATCAAGTGGAGTGGAGGATCTTTCTTCGAATAAGGCTAGCGCACAGGTTACCTCGGCTATCCATTGCGCAATAAGGCCCCGCCGTATATCCAATACGGCATCCGCGATTTCCTCAAATGCGTAACAGCCAAATGTAGGCTCAGCTCCCATCTCCGAGGACCAATTGTCAGGGGAATACTTAAAGTACCCGACCCTCAAATCGTCCCAGGATTTTTTTTCGCCCTCAAGCACGAATGAAAGATTTGCGTCGCTGAGTTGTTCGGTAATGATAGAGCAGAGCGTGTCTATTGAATGGTGAAGAACACTGATGTCGCTCACAGGACCATCTCCAGTTCAGAGCTGCTTAACAAGCGCGCTTTCTCTTGAAAGTGATTGAATATTTCCTCAATTTCTTTCGGTGAGAGACCCTGAGATGAAAAACTATCTACACCAAGGATTTGTTTCTGGTGACTAGCTTTCGAGGTAGGGAGGATAAAGAAAACACCGGAATCCAGATGTTTTAGGATGTTGATACAGATGTAGTCACCCTCTCCAGAGAACAGCGTCAGGAATTTGTTTCCAGAGGCTACCAACGAGTTGACCAAGGAGACTTCTTCGTGCGAAATAAAATCCACGTCAGCCTTTATCAACCCGGCCAGAATATTGGATGCACTACAACACAGTTGGTCGACCTTCGATTCCTTGTTAAACGAAAAGATCACCTTATCTGCCAAGAGTTTTCTCATAAGGGGGTAATCCTCAAGGGTAGTGATATGCCATTGGAGGTCATGGGCTCTCCTAAACAGAAGATTCAGGCGCAAGCCCCCCACCACACAATAAATTGGCAAATCCCAGGTTTTGAAAAACCCGGGCTGACAAAGATCTTCCCTTAAGTAAATCTGAGTGGGATCTACCTGGGCGGTGAATTGAAGGCCGCCCAACTGAAAACTAGTTTCCCTCATTGATGTTGGCTCTCTCACGTGCAGCTTTCCTATCCATCAAATAGGTTTCCCGGACCAGCTTATCCTCCAGAAACTTCTTGCATTTCACCAAGACATCCTTGGTGGTGAGGTTGGTATAGAAGTTTGTATAGATGAGCCCTAAGAAGTCATCGAGCAAAAGGAACTGATACAGCTTGAATTTATCGTCCCTAATGTTTGCTATGTTGTCCAGAAATTCGGAAAACTTTCCCCAAGTTTCCAAGGGCGCGCGACGAACCCCTTTGGGATCAAACAGGATGTCCTTAAGCGCCCCATCGTTCGCATCATTGAAATCCTCAAGGATGTCGGGATGGTTTACAACGAAGTTGCGCACAATAAGTTCCACGCGGGTTAGCACTTCGGACCCATGCTCAGTCTTGATGTACTCAATCCAAGTTTGATTTTCCTGCTTCAAAATTCATCCCGGTGGTAATTGTGTCGAGATTTAAGGTTAGCAGAGGGCTCGTGAATTAATAAAAAAAAGGTAGTTTTTTTTTGGAAAATCATTTTTATTGCTAAGGTATAGGGTGTAACGCATAACTGGATGGAAAATATGAGCTCTTTCGCGCAGGGTTTGTCTGGTCTTCGGGCCGATCAGAAGGCAATCGAAGTAACAAGCAACAATATCGCCAACAGCAACTCCGTTGGATTCAAATCCTCGCGGGTTCAATTTGGAGACGTGTATACAAGTCTCTTTTTTGGCGGATCTGCTAATCAGGTCGGCAAGGGCACACAGATTCTTGATGTCGACCAGCAATTCACCCAGGGCGTACTTACACCTACCGGCAATCCACTCGATCTAGCCGTTTCAGGGGACGGATTTTTCAAGGTGCGTGATGCCTCCGGGAAGGAAACCTTTACAAGGGCGGGTCAGTTCCAGTTTGACAACCAGGGATTCGTGATCAATTCCGAGGGCAAAAAGGTTCAGATGTTCCCACTTGATCCATTGTCAGGCAATGCGATCAACGCAACGCAGGACCTGCAGATCCTTGACGATATCTTGCCACCGCAGGCCACAGAAGCCTCTTCTGTTCGATTCAACCTTGATGCAAGGGAGCCTGCCGCAGTCAATACGACGTTCGACCCCACTGACCCCACTTCGTACAACACAAGCAGTACTCTGGTTGTATATGATGAGCTGGGTCGTGAGCACAGCCTCAATATTTACTGGAGCCGGGTAAATGAAAATGCAGACCCTGCTTTCCCATTAGGAAACCAGTGGAAACTGACAGCATTGCTGGACGGTGTTGAGGTCGGCCTACGTAATCCGGATGGGACGACAGATCCGGACGGGAAGGTTTCCCTGCTGTACACCCCCCAAGGTAATCTGCGCACCCCAGAAGCTGCAACATTCACGGTTGATTTGACTAATTGGAACGCAGCTAATGGTCGATTTAGCGAGACCGATAGCTTTACAGTGAACATGAACCAGTCCACGCAGTTCGGAGCGGGTTTTGTAATCCAGGATTTAGCGCAAGACGGCTATCAGGCGGCACAGTTTACCCGCTTTGATATATCCGATTCTGGGCGCGTTTCTCTGCAATATTCCAACGGAGAATCGAAGGAAGTCGGTCAGGTTGCGTTGTTCAAATTCCGCAACGTGGATGGTTTGATTCCCGTTGGAGAGAATAGTTGGATTTCCTCACCAGATTCGGGACCAGAGTTACCTTCTCTTTCCCAGGACAACCTCTTTGGTTTGATCAAGCAGGGATCCCTCGAAAACTCCAACGTAGACCTAACAGAGTCTCTTGTTGAACTGATCGTGTTCCAACGGTCATACCAGGCTAACAGCCAAAGCATTAAAACGCAGGATGCCCTGCTGCAAACTGCAACTAATCTGCGAAATGGCTAAGGAGTGAATGATGGGGATTGGTGAGTCAGGAGCGGCGGTATTAAGCGGCATTGCTGCAATATTTACCACGCTCTTTTCCCCTGGCGATGCCACGGTGATGGAAATTCATTCCATCAACAAACAATGGAACTCCTACCTAAGCAGCACCCCCCACAAAGTTGACTTGGTGTATCGCTATTCTACGCCAGAAGAAACCAAGCAAAGAAAATCGGGCACTGATGCGGACGTATCCTTTGGCAAAATGTTCACCCTAATCCAGAGCGGCTACGATGAAAAGAAACTGAGCTTAATGGTAGCGCAAGATAAAAACACCGAGAACCTGAAATCAGTTGTCATTTATGACACAGTCGATGACAAGGGCCGGAATATTAGCCTGGTATTGGATCCTCATACAACCGCCATCAGGCAGCTTAAAGACCGAAGTGAGCTTGTCCCCGTATATCGGGTAAACAGATACTCTTTTGACATGGGGTCCATGGAAATTCTTTCTAAGCATCCAGATGCCTTGTCGAAATGGAAGAATACTCTGGAGCAAATGAAAGAGGATGGCAAATTGAAGGGGGAAGTATTCCCAAGGAGACCCAGCTTGAACTATCAGGAACCCGTACAGTCAGCAGGAACGAACCAGGTGGAATCGACAAGATAAATATCGACTAAGAGATACAAGAAAGGGGGCTTCGCCCTCTTTTTTAATGGACGCAGTATTGCCTTTCTTTTGTTTTTGTGTTATCTTTGCTTAACAATAACAAAAAGGGGGTGTACATGAAAAACCTCAAGGCTTTGACTTTTTTTGCCGTCGCAATGCTCTTTCAAATGCCAGTAATAGCAACCGAAGTCAATCTGGCGAGTTTCAATGTCCGACAGGGATCAATGGGGCTCACTGTTTCATCTCCCTCCATAACAGCGGAAGAAAGAGACTACCGCGATTACCTTCCACAAGCTCAAAGCCACAAGCGGATCATCGGAGAAATCCCTGATTTCACAGCAGTCCACGGTATTTCGGTCGGTCAATACCAGGCGGGTTTATCCGATAAGAAAAATGATGGCAAATCGAATTTGAAAGGTGAGTTCAACCAAGCATTGCGGGACATACGATCTATGGTTGTGGTGCCCCTAAGCTTCTACGATTCCAGGATAGTTGGAAAGATCAATTTACAACGCAAGAGTGTAGATTTGAGGTTTGACGATCATTGGAAATTCGAGATGAGAAATATCGGTAAGGACAACCAGAGTGCCGCCGTGAAATTTGAATATCAGTTTTGAACATTGGTTTGAATTCCGGGCGCCTACAGGGTTGCCCCTGAAAAGTTAGGCTCCCCTCGCCTACATTTTCCATATAAAAATGCTTTGATTTCGTCGCTGATTGTGCGCTACACTACTTAAAGTAAAGTCTTAAGTGTGGGCGAAAGAGTGAAGCATTTTTTTCCCCTTTCTCGACTCATTGATGCCCATCAAAACCGGTTAAATTAAACCATTGGCTCAACTGGGGTAGCAAATGGAACAAGTAATTCACAGGAACAAGAACATGGCCTTGAATCTAATTCGTGATTCAGCAAGAGCTGCTGTTATTGAGGGGGCCAATTGGAAACAGTTACCCGGGTCACTAGTTAATCCGGCGACAACCATGTTTTTGTTGGATGAAATAGATCGACTGCGCGATCTCTTACGTGTTTTTGGTTCGTCTTCTAATGACTATTCGAAGGGATACAAGGACGGCTGGAGTGATTGTGCTGTAGATGCTGGGTCTGATGAAAAGCCTCTTAGCTGGGCGATTGTAAACAGAACGACAGAAGAAGTCAGCTTCGATGTGAAAAAGCCAAATGCACTAGCCAGAGACGAGGTCGCAATTGCGCTTTTTGCAAAGGGTGATGCACAGAAGTAGTCAGAGAGAAAACAAAAAAGGGGCGCTAGCGCCCCTTTTTTTTGATTATGCTTGCCTTTATGGGTTGGACACGGATACACGCACCCGGGTAATTTGATTCGGGAAGCGTGACGCGAAACGACCGCGATCTGCTTCGTCACCCAAGTTAAGCGCTGCGAAATCCCCGTTGAGCTGCTTGGGATAAAACGCGATTACGCTAAACACCGCGCTTGTCCCAGGTCCCGATGAAATCGAGGCCTGAGTTGTGGGATTAGATACGTTGTTAACTGCACCTTGTCCTTCTTCAATAAACCAACGATAAGACAGTGTGGTAGGCGCCATTCCGCCCTCTGTGGCCAACGCTGCTAAATTAAACGAGTAGGTCTGCATATTAGCCATACCAGCGATCGTCTGATCGTTGCCGGCGGAAACGGTAACCGGATCAAAAAAGAATACGGTAGCCTGTCGCTTTGGGTCCTCTGCATTACATGTTTGGATTGCGGCCTGTGTACGCTGGGCACAAACTTCCACTCTCACGTCGCCAGGAACCGCCGATGAAACAGTAGTCTCCCTTGAATTCGCAGATGCAATCTGTCCGTTTCCAACAAGAACCGTCCAAAGATAACGGAAGTCGTTCGCTCCTGCAGTCGACCCGTCAGAGTTACCAGCCAACGCTTCAATGGGCACGTTCGCGTTTACTAACGCGGATGAACTGACTGGCGTCTCCAGAGACAAGGCAACACCCAGATCCCTAGGAAACTGAAGAAACACAGCGGTTGGGTGTGTTGGGTTTCCGGCAGAAAACACTGGGGCGGTGGCAGGGAAGCTAGCACCATTACCTGTATCCATCACCGTACACTGCAACGCATAAACAGTATCAGAACCCTGAGCCAAAGGTGTTACCGTAGCTGTTGGACCGGTAGAGGTAAACGACACAAGTGGTGCCCCTGAAGCTACTGAACCGTCAGAATTCAAATTCCGAATATTCCACGTGAACGTATAGTTACCAGATCCACCAGCACCGCTGCAAGTGAAATTGGCATTAGGCGATCCTGGCTGAATGCGCTGAGGCTGCAAAAGCGATGTCGACGGGTTGGAAGTCGAGCCGGAAAGAATGCTGCTGCCAGCGGGGCTCACGTTAACCGTGAAGTTGGTGAAACCAGCATTACCCTGCTCATCGATTGCTGATGCCTGAAATGTGTATGTTTGGGCCTGCTGTGTATTTGGAGTTGTGAACCCCGCAGCACAGGTAAGAAGGCCACCCGACTGAGATCTTGATTCGCAATCAGAATTGGATAACATCACCTGAGCGCCTGAGGTTTGCACAAATGACATTGATTCAATCGGCGCCAAGGATGACCGTGATGCTGCCTGAAGGGTGACGGATTGAGCCGGCAATGAGGAGATCGTTGAGGTGACTGGAGTCACAGTAACGATGTTGCCAGGATTTGCTCGCGGGATAACGTTAACGACCGCCTGGCGGGTAGACGCATTTCCATCTTCATCTCTGGCAGAGAAATTAAAGATTAACCTTTTTGCTGTACCGCCGTTCAAAGATGGCACCTTGAAACTCAAAACGCATGTGACGGTTTGTTGTTTTCGGAAACCGTTGTCAATTGAAGAGAAGGAGGCATCAGCGCAGTCAGCATTGCCAAGATCTTCTGCTGGAAGTGAAATTTCTGATCCGGGAGCAACGGACCATCTGACTCCATCATCTGCAAAAAATGCGGTCACTGCTGTTGCCACTGCGGGCAAGGTGGCAATGGGTTCGTTTTCTATCTTGTTTGACTGCGAAATCGCTTCGATTTGCACGCGCTCACTGTTTGATGCGCCGGACGGTGAGGATGAAGAACTGTCACCACCTCCCCCGCATGCGGCCAACAATAAAAGGGGGCACAACACCTGCACACTGAACTTCAATTTATTCATCAAGAACCCCAAATAAAGGAAACACATATTTACTTAGCTTTATATTACTGAGATTTTTTTATAAAAAACAAAAAAACCAAAAATGAAGATAAATTTTGAAAACGGAGGAGCAATCTACAATATTTGGGATGATGTGTGGGAGTAAAGATGTGGACTTGCTACTGGGGAAATGACAGTATGCCGAGCTCGAAATTCATTGAATACGCGATTTCCCAACTGCGACTTAGCGGACCCACATAATCAGGCGAGTTCAGCCATCGTAGCCCTTCTGGAAATCTGAACTTTATACAGCTATTATTGTTTATCTATGAGGGGGACAAACATTAAATCCAACTGTTACCGCGCATAAGGTGAGGACTCCTCCCTCACAATTGTGGAAAACTTAGGAAACAATTTAATTATGACTAATCTAAATTCAAAAAGCATGTAAAAACAACGTGTTGTCTTTACATGCCTTTATACATAGACAAGCGATCTTCCGGATCTGGGGCCGTTCGCTCTTTTATAATTTACTCACCACCATCACCAGAACACTGAACGGGAGGGACGTATGTAGAAGCAATTATCGTGGTTTTCATATTTACAGCCGCAAGCGTACCTCCCTCGAAAGTAGGTTCGAGCTTAACATCGTAGGTGTAGTTGTAACCGGATTCGCCACAACCCAAAACTGCTGGAAAGTATACAGCTCTCGATTCGTTTAGCTTCAGGGCGAAAGTTAGTTTGTCTACGACTCCAGAATAAGGAGAATGACATTCCGATGATACGATAAGCCTGTTGGAATCAGACGGATCATTGGCGATAGAGAAATACGGGGTACCACTAAAGTGAGGACCATACGCGTTATTGCGACAGGTACCCGAGGCGCCTGATAGTTTTTTGGTGGTCATAGCAGCGAAAGCCTTAGTCAAAGACACACGCGCATCCGCAGCCCCGCCAGCGATTACGAAATCATTCAGCCTCTCAGCGGTAATCAGCGCATCAGGATTGTAAGCACGGATTTTGATATATCCATCTCCGCCATTAGAGCCAGGGGTGTACTGAGTTTCGTCAGCGAGCGATTTTGTTGCAGCAGGAGCGTAATTGGAAACATAGGACATTGTGGCTGTACCCCCGACGCCTCCTGCTCCAAACGTACCTGCTGCTCTGGGCGCATAATCCGCAAGTGTTGCGCTTCCAAAGTTAAAGCTACCAGCGCTTAACGGAAGACCTCCAGTTGCCTTTTGAAATACCACGCCCGATGATGACGTTGGCCTCTTGCCGTAGGTTCCTTTGCAGACGAAACCACCTGCGCTCCAGTTGAAACCCGAACGCAGGAACAAGGGGCCACTCTCGCAACTAGCTAAAGATGCCTGATCATACCAAATCCCGGCACCAAACGACTCACGTGATCCTGATGTACCGCCAATAGCCGTGTAGGTAGCAGCACCAATTCGAAGTTGAGATGGCTCCCCAGCAGCACCTGCCGCGGCCGACGATGAGCCGACGCCACCCCTGCCAATTCTTACGGCAACCTTTGTGCCTGCCGGGATGTTCTGATATTTCTGCTCGAAGATCAAGGCGCCGGCCATGCCACCCTGACCAGAGGTGTATTGGTAGCCGGAATTCCCGCCCTGCCCTGCACCGACGATCGTAGCGACGATATGCCCATCATAGGGCATCGTCAGAATCTCTTCGAAGGCACCGTTTGTTGGAATCGACCGCTCGATAATGATGGGCGCGGAATCGCCCAAGCTGGCCTGCACGGTCTGAAGAACCTGATCCGTAACCTCTGTGATATTCTTATTTGTTTCGTTACGAATTGTCGTTGAAACCGCTTCAATTCGCTCAAGAGTTCTGTTTGAAGTTTGATCGATGACTTCGCGGATCGTAGCCAGGTTTGCCACACCTTTTTTATTCTGACCCTTACCCATAAACGCATTCCCAGAGTCCCTCTGGAGAATCGTGTCATTCTTGCTTTGAAATCCACCCACGTTAGGTGCTGGAGCTGCAGCAGAGTCCGCGCCGGACACGGAGCCGAAGTAAGTAGAGGGAGCCGTCTGAGCCGTAGCCAGAGATGAGACTCCAGAGAACGCCAACATGACCGCAGTTGCACCCGCCAGCCTTCTAGTGTTCGGCGAAAATGTTTGTGTGTTTTTCTTGGCCATGATTTCCTCGGAGACCTAATTTAAATCGATAAATCTATTACTACGAATTTTAAAGCATTGGTACATCTCGGGCTTCTTTTTGGTCTAAAAAAAAAACAGAAGAAAAGGAGGTGAAAACTATTGTTTTTTTGATGTTTATTTTTTTGTTTGTGTATTGATAACTAAATTTATATCAATTGTTGTAGGCGCATGCAACCTGGACAAGAGCGAAGGCATTGTTGTTATACGACGTCCCGTCAATCTCGCTAAGTGTCTCGTAACTGATTGACCAAGTGGCACCGTTGTCCACTACCTGGACATCAAAGGAGCCCAAGGCGAGCCGACTGTTGTTAATAACAACTTCCTCATCGCCAAGGCCATTCGGCTCAATGGTTCCGGCGACCTCGGTAACGCTTCCGATAACACCCGAAACTGGATACACATAAATACGCGCCAATCCGGTACGCTGCGGAGTGTTGGTGTTTGTGCCCACCAAGCCCGCAGAAACGGTGCCTGGCCTTACAGGGGCGGTACAATTGGGTTTAGTGACGTTTCTAGCCGCGGCAATGCGCAGATCAACCAAGTTCGTTTCAAGAAGGGCCACGTTAGGCAATAACTGTCCTGCCCACACACCTCGTTCGGTTAGGAACACATCCCGGGCGACCAAGTAATCCTGTGCAACAACACTCCCGGTGGCCCATAGGTTTCCTGTTTGGATCGCTTGCGCATTATTTAAAGAATCAGATGAGGCTGTTCCCAGATTTGAAGTGGTCGACGTAAGGTTGGCAATCGTGCCAGTATCTGCATCCAGAGTGGTGGCGTCGATTGAGTTTGAAGTTATGTCCTGGATTGTCCCTGATAGGGCATCAATGTCCCCAACCCCGATGACGTTCTGTCTGGTGCCTCCAGGGTTGGCTGGGTCATTAAGACGCAGCGGACCGGTCATGAAATTACCTCCATCACGACGTAAGTAGGCATTGAGCCCTCCAATCCCACTGATGGTGCGTGCACCAACCCCCGCAGCAACGTTTCCTGCAGGGTGGGGAAGCAACCATGATCCATTAGGACCCGTAAGGGTACCGAGGTTTCCAAGCGTGGTAGTCCCGGCATCGCCTGCGGCGAGCGCGATTTGACCCGCGCGGGAGTAATTAACATTCCCGTCAAAATCCACTATTGAATTGCTCAGCGCTGCAACACCAACGATTTCACATGAAGGCGACAAATCGGTACAACCAGCAGGGAATTTTGTTAGTTGGAATACATAGGTGCCACCGTAGAGGTTATTGTTCGCACCTCCGGCCGGCAGGATACCTATTTGCATTAAATTGTCGAAGGTAGGACGATAGCGGTCGAACGTTACTCCCGCGATTGTAATATCCGGCGCTGCGACATTACCTTGAACCAATTCTGTGGCAAACCTCGACTGATAGGTAAGCAAAGCTGCCGAGTTTGATTGAAGAATCACACCTTGGCGTTCGGCCCGCTCCGCCTGTACTTCGTCATAGAAGATGGTAAGGGCTGCAGCGATGATAATGCCTAAGACGCTCATGGCAATAGATAGCTCTACAAGCGCAAAACCGCGCTCACTACGGCGCGGTTTAGAACCCCTGAGAAAACCTCCTGAGGATTGCTTAACTTGTTTTATAGCCACGTTCTGCCATGGCTTTGACCTGGGTAGCTTTAACATCATCTTTGAGCCCATCAAGGTTTCCATTTAAAATCGTCGCGCGGACTTTGTCTGTGACGTCCAGCGCAGTGAGGTGTGGCTTATTGTTAATCATTGTCTGATGGACGACTAACTTGAGACTGTTTGCCAACAGGCTCCGAGCACTAGACTCTCCATCTTGGCTGGCCATAGAAAGCAATCGATGAAGAGCCTCGATGGGCCCCTTTGCATGGATTGTTGACATGACAAGGTGCCCATCAATACCGATACGCAGCAGCTCAGCCGCAGCGTCGTTCTCTCTGATCTCGCCGAGCGCGAGAATCGATGTGTCGCCAGAGGGGAAGCACCTCAGACTATCTACAATCTTGTCGTAAAAGCACTCACCGGGTTCTATTGACATCTGCTCACAATAACCGGACTCACCATGAAAACCGGCAATCGGCATCTCGATAGGATTCTCGATTGAAACGGCATAGCCGCCCGTCAACCTCAGCCGGTCTGAAATAGTTGCAGCAAGGGTTGTTGTTTTTCCGGATCCGGGAAGCCCGGACACCAAGATAAGACCCCCCGAGCTTTTTAACTCTTTGCTGAGCAGTCGATTGCGATAAGGTTGGTCGATTCCCAGATCTTCAAGAGGAATGCACGCTCCCATAGCCAAACGCAAACTGAATACGTTGTCTCTCATGTGCTGACAGCGATACCTTAAACCTTCCAGTTCAATCGAGAAGCTCATTCGCTTATAAATGTCGCGAACAGCCTCTATCTCTAAGGAAAGCGATGACAGCCAGGGAAAAAATTCTTGCAGGGGCCTGGAGGGTTTTCTCTCTGGAAGCAAAAAGACGACGGAATCCTCAACTTTTTTTGTATCGATTCGTATGTCTGAAACCAGACTCGCCTTTTCCACCAAATAATTCATGCACCCACCTAGAAGAACCTTAAAAAAAATGATTAGATCCACCGGAACCTCACCGAGACACCTCTTGGAATCTCGGTGAGCTAACACGGGAAAACCAACCATTAATTACGCGGTTAGATCCGCACTTTTGTACAGCTTACTTTGAAAAACCAAAAGCAACAGTGTTATCACCGGCGATACAAGCAGTTTGGATGTTCGCTGGGTTTGCTGCCTGGGTTGGCGTTTTAATAACGGTAGCGCCGGTACCGCCAGCGTTGACCGAGCCGCTATTGACGTATGAAAACAGGCTGGAAACACGGTTCACGAACTCGATACAGTCAGATTGTGGAATCTGGTTGTAAACCAAGGTCATGACTGACAGCGCAGGGTTGCTGAACACCTGAACAGTACCACCCCAGCGATTGCGTACATCACCAGCGGCGATGGTTGGATCTGTCAACGGCTTGTTCAACATGTCTGTTGGAAACACTCCCAAGCGAGCCGCATTCAGTGTTGTAGCATCAACAACAGTCAGGTTTGCCAGGGCCTGGCTTTGGAATGCTGCACGGCTCTTCATTACAATGGAGTTCACGCGTGCGGACTCACTACCAATACGACTTTCTTTCAAGGCATCATTGGCGAACACGATACCGGTGATCGTGATCACTGCAATAATCGCCAAACCGATTGAGAGTTCAATCAGTGAGACACCCGCTTGTTTCTTCTTAGAGCCAAAGCCCTTCTTGCCTAAAAACTTATTCATTCAATTTCTCCCGTGCCCTTTGAAAAAACCAGTTCGATTTGGGCATATCGCACTGGCAAAAATCATCTCTGTTGGGACATCATTTGGTCTTGCACGTCTTTTCGTATACCCTGTGCGGTAAACAAAAATGATACGATCACAAAAGTGATAATCGCCCCGGCCACTGCCTTTGCTACCCCGCCTGCTACATCTGCGCTGTCCTTGATACCCACAACAACCGCATCAAAACTTTGAAGCCCAACCACTTCTACCGCCCTCGGAAAAGAGGACCTTTCGCTATAGTCCATAAGACGGTACAAAATTTCGTCATCAAACAAGCCCACATCGAATGCCCGCCCGTATTCGTCGGGGGATTTCGCTAAGTTTCTAGCGACCATGTTGAGCTTCCAACGCATATACGGAGTGTTGTAGATGGAGATTAAGCGAATACTCTCCACCAGCGACACCCCCACCTTTAACTGGCTAGCCAGACCAACAAGGGTTGTAAGTCCATTCACCCGTCGATATGAGCTATAAAAAGGCCACTTATCGAGCTTCTGTCTGATCGGGCCAGTAAGACGAGGTAATGAATAAATTATACCGATTGTTAAACTAACAATAAAAAAAGCGATAAACAATCCATAATTTTTGATAATCGACGAGACAAAGTAGAGAGCTTTACCGAGAGCCGGCCAGCGTTCTGGCGGATAGATATTGCTGATCATGGGAACAACTTCAAACGCAAACCCAGTGATCATCGCAATGGCAAGAAGCATGACAATGCTTGGACCGATAAGAGCCTTGCGCATGAGCGTTTTTGCGTCCTTCAGTTTTCCGATACAGGCAGCAAGGAATTGCATTCCCTCTGCTAACCTTCCGGATCGCTCGAATGTTGACAAAACCATATAATCAAAAGGCTCAATGTCGTCTTTTGCCGATTCCGCGAGCCCCTTGCCAGTCGCCATGCCGGATAGCCATTTACGGTAAACAAGGGCTATGTCGCGTTTCTTCTGAGCCGCTCTAATGATTCGTTTTTGGAGAATGCTCTGCAACGATTCCCTGTCAAGAATTGCCTCAGCGAGGTCGGCGTAAATCTTCGATCTCTCGGCATTGAACTCCGATTTACCAAGCGCAAATTGAATGCCCTGAAGTAGACTCATGCTGTATTAACCAATCTGCTGGATTTCATAGAATTCGATTTCCTCGAACGCCGCTTCAACACTTCTCAGATCCACAAGACCCTGGGAGACCTTATACAAACCATGCTCAAACGCTGTCTTCCCCGTCATGTCGGCATCATCAAATCCTGTGGTCCTCTTGCTGCGCCAGTGTTTCTTAGCCCTAATATCATCGCCCATATAAATCGCCTCCCTGATTTCATCATCAGGAACAATTAATTCGGCGACGACGGTCACTCCGGAAAGACCGCGAAGGTCGTCCTCGTCATATGCGTCTTCCGGCAGGCCAGGAATGAGGCATTTAGGACAGCCCTTCTCTGACGAGCAAAACATTGAGGTTGGATTGATCCCAAATTTCACGTCCATGAGGGCAAGCTTCTCTGCGGAGAGAACGTTTACAGCAGGAACCTTGCAATGAGGGCAAAGCTTTGGAATCAGCGACTGGTATACAAAAAGCGTAATAAAGTTGTCAGCTCCGACGACGTCTCTTGTAAGCCCAATTTGAGGGGAGCACAGACGTTTGACAATGCCAATAGCAGACGTAGCGTGAATAGTACTGAAGATCTGGTGGCCACTTTCTGAAGCCTGTTGGCAGATCGATGCGGAAGCCGAATCGCGGATCTCACCAATCATGCCTGTATCGGGATCAAGGCGAAGAAAGTTTTTCATCGACTCGGTAAAAGGATTCGATCCTGCAGTTTCGACACTATCGTCACCACTCTTTTTTGCGGGAACGGAAACTTGGGAGACCCCAAACATGCGGTACTCGGTGGGATCCTCGTAAGCATATAGCTTCTTACTAGTCCTCGATGGTATCGTCTGCATAATGGTATTCAGTGTTGTTGTCTTTCCCGAACCTGTTATTCCTGCAAGAATAGTTACACCGAACGCCTTCTTTTGTGCGTACCGAAAGACGGTTCTTTGTGAAGCCTCATATCCCAACTGTTCAAGAGTGAGAATTGGACTATCTGCGTTGTTTTTTAGGTAACGAATAACAACATCAAAGCCACCGATTACCACTTCAGATTGGTACCGAAGATTGAATTTTTTTCCGTCTTTTGTTTCGAACGGAATCATGCATCGCTGAGCGAAGTCAGCCATGAAAGCGCTATCTGATCGAGTTTTTTCCTGGGCATCTAGGGTGAACCCAACCCCCACAGCCTCTCGCAGAGCCTTTGATGCATACTGCTTGCCCTTGCGAATTTGGCCATTGATTCTATAAAGAATGCGGCCGGTCTCCTCGCGTACACAAATGTGCACATCAGAGGATCCGAAATCGATGCCTTGACTGATAATAGAAAAGAACAACTCCCGTGCCTTGGTTTGCTCCTTCTGCTGCACCAAAGAAAGCGTTTCGCTCGACTCGAAGCGACTGCGCACGCTGAACACGAGAGATGGATCGACACGAACTATCTCCGCATTGACCTTAGCTTTGACTTTGTTTACAAATTCGAAAAACTGATTGGTCTTCTGTAGGGCAACACTGGTAGCCAAAATCAGATGTTTTGCCTCATTGCCCTTAAGTAGAACCACAATCGCCTCATTGGTATCAAAAGGCTCTGGCAATGGTTCCACTGGCTTGGTGAAAGCAGGCATCTGATCTGTTGATTGGAAATATCTCATTTCCTTCATGATCAGAGGCTTTTGGACAATATTAGGCACCATCTATCGGACTCCGTTTGGCACGGGGAACTGGTTTGGTGCCGAAGGGGCTCTCGGGGCAACAGAATTAGGCGGAGTGGACGGCTGCCCCGCAGGCACAACTGGGGCGCCAACCTGGGGACCTTGACGAGGTATGCCGAAACGTCCGCCTGAAGTTCTCAAGGTCGAATCGTTCAGTAAAGCGGGTGCAGCAGGAGCAGAGGACGTCGAACCAATAACGGGAGTCATTGCGGCGCGTCGAAGCACCAACTCTCGGTTAAATGGCTTGTCCTTGCCTTCCACTTTGGCTGTCTTTGCAATCTTGATTTGGCGTTCATCGATGTGAGTCACAGTCCAGCCATAGAAACTGTCAAGGCCCCTCTCACCACTGCGTGAAACCGTTATGACCTCGGATTCATACAAAATGTCGGCGTTGAGATTGTTCGGATTTGTGCCGTAAATCGAGATAAGCTTGATTTTCTCGTCCATCGGCGTTTGAGGTTTGAGCGGCATGGGCTCTCCTTCCATCCCAAATGGACCCAGGGGTATTGGAGGATTAGCAGGCTCAATGGACGGGCCGGCAACGCTCGGAGACTCAACCTTTTTCTCCTCAGGCGCCGGGCCAGCAGCCTTTCTTTCAAGCTCTGCCATCTCCTTTTCCAAGAGAAGTAACTGTAACTCCGCTTGCTTGTTGGCAACCGACTTCCACGATTGTGCAGAGGCTGGATTAACAAGGACCAGCAAACTCAGAAAAATCGCCGGTTTAATCTTTGACATAATAGATACCCTTAAATGAAACTTGCCCACGATCCGCCACCGACTCCTTGTTTATCTCGACATCCAATAGATCTTCCTTAGTTGTGATGCTAAGCGAGTGAATGGAAAGACCCTTCAAATTCATAGGAACTTCAATGGCCCACAACGGCCCTTGGTATTCGATTTCGTAAAAACCAAAATCACCCTTATCGCCGAGTACCGGTATTGTCGGTAGCTGTTTTTTTGGACTTACAGTAAGCGTTCCAGCGCGAAGAGCGGACATCACGTCGGTCCAAGCATAGAGACCGTCAGTCACTCCGAAAAAGTTGATTGGATCATCGGGTTTCGCAACCTGAAAGGAGGGCTTTGACGTCTGAACTGTATGAGTCGAAAAATTCAAAAGAAGCTGACCCTCGTGACCGGACCAGTCTGCCCACTTTGCAAAATCACGCACAGCCGGCTTGAAGGTCTCAAGACATCCGAGTGCATCACACTTGACGGACTCTCTTCTCCAGGATTGAAATCTTGAGGGAATCGCGGAGTAATGATTCCAAAGTGACGCCACATCAATAGAGTTACTCGCTTCCTGAACCACGGATGCCACCGCTTGATTAAAGAGCGCCTCGGGCTGGGTTTTGGCTGCCTCCTGGGCAGCAAGCATAGCGGCCTCCTCTTCTCTCACCTTCTGGGTTTTGTAGTCTTGGTAATAGCCATAACCAAAGTTAGCCAAAAGAAGTAAAGCGAGGATGCCACCAACAGTCGAAAAAATAACTACTGGAGGCGTGAGCGTCTGCAAACATATCGGATCTTTCGGACCCAATGAAATACGCCTAGAAACAAGGGCATCGAAATTAAAATCTTGAGCTCCCTGCATAAGTTCACTGGAAAAAATCACCACCGCGCCCTGTGATGCGGCCACCTGGTGAAATTCTTCGAGTAAAAGCACGCAATCGTCTGCGCTGCCAATAAAGTCAAAACCGGTGACTGGAAGGCCGTTTGATATGCAGATCAGGGAAAACACGCCTTCCTCAACCTGAAACAGGAAAGCCACGTTCCCCATTGAGGAAAACTCAGGGTGTGTGGCAAGAAATGCAGCAGCGCTTGGAAGCTCCTGTTTCTGCAAATTCTTTTCTGAGAATCCGAAGGAAACGGAGCCATCATTCGCCTTCACTGAGACGAACGATCTCGGGCGGCGTCCCTCCCGACGGAAGGTTGCCAGCGTGGAGCGCTTGCTACCCTCAGTGTTGCGCCACTCAAGACCAAACGCGAAGTCCTTAATAATTTGCATTGAGGCAGTCCCAATCAATCAAGATATGGAGTCATAGAAATAAGAAATGCCTCTCGCTCTTCAGAGCCATCGCTGGACAGACCAGTAAGCGCGTCACGTCCGTTGGTTCGAGAAAGGTCGCGTTCGTAACCCACCATAACGAGGGTTTCTCCATTCTTCATCGTTACCCTTTCAAGGAACGACATCGCAGAAACCTCGGGCGTCTGAATCTGCTGAAGGGTTGGCCCTGAACCAGTTGAAATACTTCCGATACGGAGCAGCTCACTGATGTCGAGCGCAAATTGAATGATGATAGTGTTGTCGGGCGTAATAATAGGCAGAAC
>JAIXTE010000013.1 GCA_027484315.1 Burkholderiales bacterium
CCACGAGCCACGAGCCACGAGCCACGAGCCACGAGCCACGAGCCACGAGCCACGAGCCGCAAGCCGCAGGCGTAGCCCATTCAAATTTGCGAAGGCAGCGTTGCCCTCGCACCGCCATTCAAGAAAGCCTGCCCGTTTTGAATTCACGCGCAACGTTCGGCGACAAGCCGACACCGGGTTCGGCCATGTGTTTTGCCGAACCTCGGTGAGTCAGTGTGAATTTCAAAAAGGGATATACAGGCTTTCAGGCGGAAGCAGGGCATGCGCCTGAACAAATGAAGAATGGGCCTGCGCTTGTTCAAACGAATTCCGCTGCCTTTTATTTGTTGGTCTTGGCTTTCGCAAATGCAGCTGCAAAGGCATTGTTTGCAAACCCGGCACCCTGTTGCACACCACCACCACGCCTGTCTCCACGCGAATCTCCTCGCGCTTCTCCAGCCCGATTGGCATTCACTTGTCGTCCTGCATTCTGGCCTGGTGCTGCTTTGGGAACATCGTCCCCCATGCGCATGGTGAGCGAAATCCGTTTGCGTGGAATGTCCACTTCGAGCACTTTCACTTTGACAATCTGGCCTGTCTTGACCACGCTGTGCGGGTCTTTCACAAAGGTGTTGGATAGCGCAGACACGTGGACCAAGCCGTCCTGATGCACGCCAATGTCAACGAATGCGCCGAAATTGGCCACATTGGTCACTACCCCTTCCAGGGTCATGCCTGGCTTCAAATCAGCCATGGAATGAACCTTGTCGTCAAATTTGGCCGTCTTGAAACTGGGGCGTGGGTCGCGGCCTGGTTTTTCCAGTTCGACCAGAATGTCTTGTACGGTGGGTAGTCCGAAGCGCTCGTCCACAAACTCCATGGGCGTCAGTGATTTCAGAACCTCCCGGTTGCCTACCAATTCACCCACAGGTTTCTTGACTTTGGCCGCAATTTTCTCGACCACGATGTAGGCTTCAGGGTGTACGGATGAAGCATCCAAGGGGTTTTCAGCGCCGTGAATACGAAGAAAACCTGCTGCCTGCTCGAAGGTTTTGTCGCCCAAGCGGGGCACCTTTCGCAGGTCGTCGCGACTTTTGAATTGCCCATTGGTGTTTCGGAAAGTGACCAAGGCTTTGGCCACCGAGGCATTCAAACCTGATACGCGTGAAAGAAGTTGCTCCGATGCAGTGTTCACTTCCACGCCTACCGCGTTTACGCAATCTTCAACCACCGCGTCCAGTCGTCCGCTGAGTTGTCTTTGATCCACGTCATGCTGGTATTGGCCTACACCGATCGATTTCGGGTCGATTTTTACCAGTTCGGCCAAGGGGTCTTGCAAACGGCGAGCAATGGACACTGCGCCACGAATGCTGACGTCAAGGTCAGGCAGTTCTGCCGAAGCCAAAGCTGACGCGGAATACACAGAAGCACCTGCTTCACTGACCATGACGCGCGTGGCCTTCAAGTCTTTGTGTTGAGCAAGCAAGTCTGCTGCCAGTTGGTCGGTTTCGCGGCTGGCAGTGCCGTTGCCAATTGCGATCAGCTCTACATTGTGTTTCATACACAAAGCGGCCAGAACAGCGATGGATTCATTCCACTGGCGTCGCGGTTCATGCGGGTAAATCGTTGCGATGTCCACCACTTGGCCTGTTTTGTCGATCACAGCCACTTTCACGCCAGTGCGAATGCCCGGGTCCAGGCCCATGGTGGCTTTGCCCCCTGCTGGGGCAGCAAGCAGCAAGTCTTTCAGGTTTTTGCCAAACACGGAAATGGCTTCGGCTTGCGCCGCTTCTCGCAAGGTACTCATTACCTCGCTTTCCAGGGTACTGGCCAATTTGATCTTCCAAGTCCAGCGGCAGGTTTCGCTCAAAAATTTGCCGCGCGGGCTGTCATCGCGTTCAATGCCGTGCAAGCGTGCAATTTCTGATTCAAAGGGATGTCGTGTGCGTGGGCTTTCTGCGTCCCACACTTCTGGTAGATCTACCTTCAGGGTCAGAAAGCCCTGTTCACGGCCGCGCAACATGGCCAGCATGCGGTGAGATGCCGTGCTGGCCAGTGCTTCCTGGTGTTCAAAGTAATCCTGAAACTTGATGGCTTCGGTCGTCTTTTCAGGCACCACTGCTGCTCGAATGGCGCCTTCGGAATTCAAGCGATTGCGCAATAGGGCAAGCAGTGCGGCGTTTTCTGAAAACTGTTCTGCAAGGATATCGCGTGCACCGTCCAGTGCAGCTTTGGTGTCATTGATCTGGTGCTCAGCATTCAAATAAGCTGCAGCCACTTCTTCAGGCACAGCGTTCTGGTTTGAAAAAATCTCGTCTGCCAAGCCCTGCAGACCAGCCTCACGCGCAATTTGTGCGCGGGTCCGCCGCTTTGGTTTGTAGGGCAGATAAAGGTCTTCCAGCGTTTGCTTGTTTTCAGCCTGTTCAATGGCTGCCTTCAACTCTGCAGTCAACTTGCCCTGGCTTTCAATGGATTCCAGAACGGTGCTGCGGCGCTCTTCGAGCTCTCGCAGGTAAACCAGTCGTTCTTGCAAATCACGAAGTACTGCATCATCCAGCCCGCCAGTCGCTTCCTTTCGGTAGCGCGCAATAAAAGGCACAGTGGAGCCCTCATCCAGCAAATCCACTGCAGCCTTGATTTGTGATGATGCGGCGCCCAATTCTTGAGCCAACTGGGCGATAATTCGATTTTGAACAAGCGACATGGGTCTGGATCTATGAGTTGTCAACGTAAGCAGGGCATTGTGCCACAGCTTCTGAACCCCTTTGCGCTGAAGGTGCCGCGCCTGTTCTTTGCCATGGTGCCTGCCAGTTTGTTGCTGTTAAGCGCCTGCAGCACCGTGCAGCTTCAAGCCAACAAGCCGACCGCTCCGGATACGCTGGAACAGGCCCGTGCCTATGTGGCCAATCACGACAAGACGATGGAGTTTCTGGACTACGAGCTCAATGAGCAGTCCCGAGCCTGTTACAAAAAATTCTTTGTTTCCAGTTGTCTGGACAATGTTCGCTTGCAAGGAGCAGATATTCGCAGGGCGCACCTGGAGGTTCAGGGCAAGGCCGAGGACATGATCCGGCTGCATGATTATGCGAATCGCAAGGTTAAAAATTCCCAGTAAATGGGCTTAAATCCTTCGATTGGGTGATGCCCATCGGGTAGATTGTTTCCAGCCCGGCTGGACTTGCAGCTACAATAACCAATAACTCCGAGCCGGTTCAACTTTTATACCCATGGTCCACACAGAAGACATCGAATCGATCAAGCGCCGAATTGTAGAACTACAGGTCGAGCACCGTGATCTGGACCAGATTATCGGCATGCTGATTTCCCAGCCCGGTTTCGACCAGTTACAAATTCGCCGCTTGAAAAAGCGCAAGCTTCAAATCAAGGATTCGATCACCTTGTTGCAGATCCAGCTTGAGCCCGACATTCCCGCCTAAATTTTTTAGCACCTTGCATGTTTGATTTTTCAGAACCCTTGAATGAGGCTTTCGCCCCCGGCGGTGCATTGTCTCGACGATTGCCTGGGTTTTCTGCTCGGGAATCCCAAATTGAAATGGCTCAGGCCGTAGGTCTCGCCATTGAAAACCAGTCCGCACTGGTGGTGGAAGCGGGTACGGGTACAGGAAAAACATTTGCATACGTGGTGCCTGCCTTGTTGTCCGGGCGTCGGGTGTTGTTGTCGACAGCCACCAAAACGTTGCAGGATCAACTGTTCAACAAAGACCTGCCTCTGGTTCGTGAGGCCTTGGGTGTGCCCGTCAATGTGGCCCTTCTGAAAGGCCGTCAGAATTACGTGTGCCATTTCCACCTGGAACGTGCATTGAAAGAGGCCAGGTTGCCCTCGCCAAAGGAAGTGGATCACCTTCAGAAGGTGCGGGTTTTTGCTGGTCGTACCCAAACCGGTGATCGTGCAGACTGTGCAGGTGTACCCGAAGATTCCGCGGTCTGGAGTTGGGTCACTTCCAACAAAGACAATTGCCTCGGAGGCGAATGCCCCAATGCATCGGAATGCTTTGTGAACAAGGCCCGCCGCGATGCGCTGGATGCAGAAGTAGTTGTGGTCAATCACCATTTGTTTCTCGCCGATCTGGCCTTGAAAGAGGAGGGCATTGCCGAATTGCTGCCTGCCTGCGATGTCATTGTGTTTGACGAGGCACACCAGTTGCCAGACATCGCGACCAGTCTTCTTGGGCAAGCGATTTCAACGGCCCAGTGCCAGGAGTTTCTGCGTGACGTGTTGATTGAAGGCCGAACATCCAGTGCAGATGCCGGTGATTGGGATGCAGTGCTGCGCCCCATGGAATTGGCGCTGAAGGAAATTCGACGCATTGTCGGCACTGAAATTGATTCCGCGCGGTTCACGCATGCCCAGTTTCTGGCGCTCAATGGCGTGGCAACCGTGTGTGCCGATTTTGAAAGCAGGCTTGAGAATCTGATTGAAATGATCAGTCCCTTGTCTGTTCGCAATGAATCCTGGGTGAAACTCATGGGGCGGGCCAGCGAGCTGTGCCTGCGCTGGCAAGACTGGTTTTCACCGGCCAGTGCGCAAGACGACGCACAATCGGTTCGATGGGTCAGTGTGTCAACGAATGTAGTGCAGTTTTGTGATTCGCCACTGGATGTATCCAATGCATTTGCGAAGTTGTATGCCGAGCAGGCCAAGGCTTGGGTGTTTACCAGTGCCACACTGAGTATCAAAGACAGCCTGGAGCACTTTACCTTGCAAGTGGGGCTTGATGAATGCAAGCAGTTGCTGCTGCCCAGCCCTTTCGATTACGAATCGCAAGCCTTGTTGTGCGTGCCTGATAATCTCCCTTTTCCCAACGAACCCCAGTTCAGCAAAAAGCTATGCGAGTCGGTGTGGCCCTTGTTGTTGTCCAGCGCTGGCGGGGTGTTTTTCCTTTGTACCAGTCACCGTGCTGTAAAGCAGGTGGGCGAATACCTTCGCGAACGGATTGAAAAAGACGATCTCGACTGGAGCCTGTTGGTGCAGGGGGAGTCTTCGCGCGCTGAACTGCTGGAACAGTTTCGGGTACTGAACAACCCCGTGTTGGTTGGAGCGGCCAGTTTTTGGGAAGGGGTAGACATCCGAGGTGAAGGGCTGCGGCTGGTCATTATCGACAAGCTGCCCTTTGCGCCACCTGATGATCCTGTTTATCAGGCCAAAAGCGAATTGATCAAAAATCGGGGGGGCAATGCATTTCAGGATTTGTCACTGCCTGATGCGGCAATTGCTTTGAAGCAGGGCGCAGGTCGACTGATTCGTGATGAGACAGACTGGGGGGTGTTGCTGATTGGCGACCGCCGTTTGGTCGAAAAAGGCTACGGCAAACTACTCTGGCGAAGCCTGCCACCATTCAAACGCACACGTGAATTGCAGGTGGCCGTTGAGTTCATGAGAAGCAAACGAACAGCGTAAAAAAAGGACCTTGGAAAGGTCCTTTTTTGTGAGCGACAAAAGCGCTTCGAACGCGGTGTGGTTCGGCTTGTTTAGTCTTTCCAGACCTGCCACCACTTTGCTTCCGCCTTGTCTTTCTCGGGCAGGTCCATCTTCCAGTAAGGGCTGTCTTTGAAGTTCAGGTTGATCACGCGCTTGGTGTCAGCGGCCAGTGATGTCATGTTCAACTTCTCATAGCTGCGAAGGCTGATGAACAAGGCCTCTTCAATGGAAGGGGTTTGTTCAAATCGACGTACCACTTCCTGGGCCCGGTTAACCGCAGCCAGGTATGCACCACGCTTGTAGTAGTAACGGGCGACGTGCAATTCGTTTTGGGCCAATGCATTAACCAGGTACTGCAACCGTGACTTGCTGTCCTCGTAATATTTGCTGTCGGGGAAACGGGTTACCACTTCCTTGAACGCGTCAAACGCTGCTCGGGTGCCTTTTGGATCGCGTGCGCTTTGATCTTCACCGGAGAGCAGAGAGAAGATGCCCTTGTCCTCATTGAAGCTGATCAGGCCGCGCAGATAAAACACGTAGTCGAGGTTTTGATGATTGGGGTACAGCTTGATAAACCGCTCAGTGGCAGCCAAAGCCTGCGCATTGTCACCTGCCTTGTAGTAGGCAAATGCCGTGTCAATTTGAGCCTGCTGGGCAAAGCGGCCGTAAGGGTAGCGGGATTCAAGTTTTTCAAGCAATTCAATGCCGCGTTCGTAGTTGCCCACGTCGATTTCAGCTTTTGCTTCTTCGTAGAGACGAGCCGGGCTCCAGCCCTCGGTTTCATCAAATTGTTTTGACGTGCCGCAGGCGGCCAGTGCGAAAACCAGCGCGGGGATGAGGAATAACTGCGATAATGTGCGCAACCAGGCGGTGCGCGGGGCCAAAGTGGTTTTGTTCATGTGATTTCGAAACCCGAAGTGTCCCTGTTTGATCATCAATGGTTTTCCATTATATCGGGCAAAGCCCTTGCCGCCTACGAGCGGCATACTCAATTGAAAGATTCGATTCTAATTTATGACGTCCGAAACCCATGACAGCGCGGAAAGCGCACAAGCCGATCAACCTTTACAAGCCAGAGTACCCATGGAGATGGGTGGCTCGCGATTGGACAAAGTGATTGCCGAGTTGTTCCCGCAGTATTCACGGTCGCGGCTGCAAGGCTGGTTGAAAGAGGAGCGGGTGTTGGTGAACGGCGTACCTGCGGCCAAGGGCAATCAGAAAGTGCAAGGTATGGACAGAATTGCCTTGAGCCCCGGTGTTCTGGCCCACATGCAGGCCTTGGTTCCAGAAGACATGAATCTGGATATTGTGGCCCGTACAGCTGAATATACGGTGGTGAACAAGCAGGCCGGTTTGGTGGTGCACCCTGCACCCGGTCACTGGACTGGCACCCTGATGAATGGTCTGTATCACCTTGACCCCGATTTGATTCATGTGCCCCGCGCCGGCATTGTTCACCGGCTTGATGCAGATACAACCGGCCTGATGGTGGTTGCGCGTACGCAGGAAACGCAGGTGAAGCTGGTTCAAATGTTGCAGGCCCGCATTGTCAAACGCGTTTACCTGGCCTTGGTCTGGGGTCGAATTTCCAACCCATTGACGGTGAATAATCCATTGGGGCGCGACCCGCGCAACCGTTTGCGCATGGCGGTGGTTGATCATGGCAAGCCAGCCGTTACGCACTTCACGCCGGTTGCATTTGGCGAGTTGATGGAAGTGCCCGTGACCTTGATGGTGTGTCGCCTTGAAACAGGTCGAACCCATCAAATTCGTGTGCATGCCCAACATGCCGGGTTTGCGTTGGTGGCTGACCCTGTCTACAAGATCAAGGGGGCTGGCAGCCATTCAGCGCTTCGCCTCTCCTCCATCGAGTTGCCCAATGGCGAGAATTTTGAAAGACAGGCGCTTCATGCCACCCACCTGAGTTTCCCGGACCCGGCATTTTTCCATGTTCAGGGCGACGATGAAGCACCCGAGGATTGGGATGAAAGCCTGGGCAATCACGAGTGGCCTGAGTACGTGGCCAAAGCCCCTGAAGATTTGCGCTTGCTGGGTGAAATGGCGGGCATCGATTTCCATTCCGACGAGGTTGAAGAGGCTGTTCTCGATGAAGCCCATCAGCACAAAGCCTCTGTACTGGTTCGATTTGATGAAGATGACCTCGACGAGCTTGAGTGATTTACCACCCATCTCCGCCCTTGGCCCCAACTGGCCTGGCGTGAAGGTGGCGGTAACCCAGACCGGTTTTCAAGGCAGTGAGCATGCATCTCCACCATATGGTTTCAATCTGGGAACTCATGTAGGCGACTGTCTTGCAGATGTTGAAGTACGGCGGGCAGTCGTTCAGGCCCACATGGGTGCGCCAATTGTCTGGTTGAATCAGGTTCATGGTTGCGATGTGCATGTTGCCAATTCGCTGCCAGGTGAAGTTGTTCCTGACGCTGATGCATCGGTGTGCACTCACGCCCAAGCCAGCCTGGCCATCATGACAGCGGATTGTCTTCCCGTGGTGTATGCAGCGTTTAACGACGCAGGTGTTGCCGTGGGTGTTGCTGCGGCCCATGCGGGTTGGCGCGGATTGGTTGGTGGGGTACTTCAGGCCTCTGCCCAGTCCTTGGCGACACGATGTGCTGTACCTGTCCAGAACATCAAGGCCTGGATGGGCCCCGCAATTGGCCCCCAATCATTTGAAGTAGGGGCCGAGGTGCGTGATGCCTTCGTTCAACAACATGCCCTGAATCTCAGTTGTTTTGCGCCGGTAGCGCAATCAGGCAAGTACTTGGCCGACATCTATGGACTGGCGCGCAATGCGTTGACACAACAGGGAATCAGCCACGTGGAAGGCGGTGGCCTGGACACTTTCACGGATTTGAGGTGGTTTTCTCACCGGCGGGGTCAGCAACTGGCGGTTCCGTCCGGGCGTTTTGCGACAATGATTCGGCTTCTTCCTTCGCAAGCCGCTTGAGCCGTCTTGACTTGGTGCCCATCAAATAGACCAGCACCGAACACGGCAGGGCTCCGTAAAAAAGAAATGTGACTATTCCAGCCACGAAATTCGTTTCCGTGGCCGCCATCAGGGTGACCACATACATCCAGCCAATTGCGACAATGTACATCTTTGCTATCTCGAGGGTGAAGCGAATACACTCGAATGGTGCATGAATTTCCCCTGATCAGCAAACAGTAAGGGTCAGAGGCATACAATTATTTGACAAGTTAAAATGTTGCGGTGCACAATATCGGAAAGGCCGACGAGCCAAGGCGTGTGAAGTCATGTCCAAGTGAACTGACATGAGCACCCACAAAGGAGAGGAAGGTGAACAAACAATTACCAGACTTCAGTGAAGTCTTTGGTCAGCTATTGCCTGTTGCTGAACAAATGCAGCAACAGATGCAAGCCCAGTTCCAGCAGGCCATGGGCTTTTTTGGGCAGTTTGGTCAAATGCCAGGCTTGCCTGCAGTTGCCCCATTGCAACAGGCCGCCATGGGCTCGATCCAGCCGTTCATGAATTCGATCATGGGCGCCTGTCAGGCTGCATTCAGTCAAATACCCATGCACTCCCTGGGGCAAATACAAGCCGAATACACAGCCGAATTGTCCGCGTTGATGGCCTCAGCATTTGCCAGTCTGCCCAACCCGGAAGGCAACACAACACAGCCGGTGCCCCTCTCCACCTGGATTCAAGGTGACAAACGCTTTGCATCGCCGGATTGGCACGACCACGGTGTCTATGAATTCACTGCAGCGATGTATTCCCTGAACGCCCGTTTTACCAAGCGAATCGTTGAATTGGTGCCTGAGGGCAGTCCTGAAAAGCGCAAGGTAGAATACGCAGTGGAACAGTTGGTTGATGCCATGAGCCCGTCCAACTTCTTTGTGACCAACCCGGAAGCGCAAAAAAAACTGCTTGAAACACGGGGTGAAAGTTTGACCCAAGCCATTCACAATTTGATGGCGGACATGCAGAAAGGGCGCATTTCGCAAACAGATGAAAGTGCATTTGAAGTGGGCGTTAACGTGGCCACCACGCCCGGTGATGTGGTGTTCGAATGCGAGTATTTTCAGTTGTTGCAATACAAGCCAACAACGGACAAGGTGGGCAAACAGCCCATGCTCTTTGTGCCCCCTTGCATCAACAAGTACTACATTCTGGATCTGCAACCTGACAATTCGCTGGTGAACTTTGTAGTCGGCCAGGGCCATACCCTGTTTTTGGTGTCTTGGAAAAACCCGACCGAAGCCGAGGGACATTTTTCCTGGGATGGTTACGTTGAAGAGGGTGTGCTCAAGGCCATCGAAGTGACCAAAACAATTTCCAAACAACCCAAGTTGAATGTGTTGGGCTTCTGTGTGGGCGGCACTTTGCTGGCCACCGCTTTGTCCACGCTCGCCAACCGCGGCGATGACAGTGTCAACAGCGTTACATTTCTGACCACCTTGCTTGATTTCAAAGACACCGGTGCATTGGGTGTTTTTGTCGATGAAGAACAGGTGAAGGCGCGGGAAGAAAGCATTGGTAAAGGCGGCGTGATGACAGGCAAAGACTTGTCTGGCGCATTTTCATCGCTTCGCCCCAATGACCTGATCTGGAACTACGTGGTCAACAATTACCTGAAAGGCGAAAAGCCGCCTGTGTTTGACCTGTTGTATTGGAACAGCGACAGCACCAATTTGCCTGGCCCCATGTTTGCCTGGTACCTGCGCAACACCTATCTGGAGAACAAGTTGTGCCAACCCGGCCAAGCCGTGGTGTGTGATTTGCCAGTTGATTTGGGCTTGATTGATGTGCCGGTCTACATATTGGCAACTCGTGAAGACCACATTGTGCCTTGGGCCAGTGCCTTCCAGACCAGCCATTTGGTGAGTGGTGATGTGCGTTTCGTATTGGGTGCCAGTGGGCACATTGCAGGTGTCATCAACCCGGCCACCAAGAACAAGCGCAATTACTGGGTGTGTGAGGGTGAAATTCCCGACACGCCCGAGCAATGGTTCAAAGAAGCAAAGGAAGTGCCGGGAAGCTGGTGGAGCGATTGGGCGCAGTGGTTAGAGCCCATGAAAGGAGGCGAAGTCAAGGCCCCCGCAAAGCCAGGCAACGCAAAATACAAATCGATTGAGCCCGCGCCTGGACGTTACGTCAAACAGCGTGCTTCATAAAATACCAAGAGGAGAGTAGACATGACTGAAGTCGTAATTGTTGCAGCAGGCCGCACGGCATTGGGCAAGTTTGGTGGATCGCTTGCCAAAATTTCAGCCCCTGATTTGGGTGCGCATGTCATCAAGGGCCTGCTTGAAAAAACAGGCGTGAAAGGCGAACAGGTTTCCGAAGTGATATTGGGACAGGTGCTGACTGCCGGTTCGGGCCAGAACCCTGCACGTCAATCCGTCATCAAGGCGGGCTTGCCCAACACGGTGCCAGCGCTCACCATTAACAAAGTGTGTGGTTCCGGTTTGAAGGCGGTGATGCTGGGTGCGCAGGCCATCGCCTGTGGTGATGCAGAAATCGTGATTGCCGGCGGTCAGGAAAATATGAGTGCCGCACCTCACGTGATGATGGGCAGCCGCGATGGTTTCCGCATGGGTGATGCCAAGCTGGTGGACAGCATGATTGTGGATGGTCTGTGGGACGTTTATAACCAGTACCACATGGGTATTACTGCCGAAAATGTGGCTGAGAAATACAGCATCAACCGTGCGGAGCAGGATGAGTTTGCCGTGAAAAGCCAGAACAAGGCTGAGGCGGCCATCAATGCCGGTAAGTTCAAGGACGAGATTTTCCCCCTGAGTATCCCCCAACGCAAAGGCGATCCTTTGGTATTCGACACCGACGAGTTTCCTCGTCTTGGTGCGACACTGGACAACATGACCGCCTTGAAGCCTGCATTCAAGAAGGACGGCAGTGTGACTGCAGCCAATGCCTCTGGTTTGAATGACGGTGCAGCAGCGGTGATGTTGATGAGCGCAGCGAAGGCCAAAGAACTGGGCTTGCCTGTGTTGGCCAAAATCCACGCCTATGCCAGCGCGGGTCTTGACCCGACCATCATGGGAATGGGCCCAGTACCTGCTTCAAAGAAGTGTCTGGAAAAGGCTGGTTGGTCCGCCGCTGAGCTGGATTTGATGGAAATCAACGAAGCTTTTGCAGCGCAGGCTTGCGCGGTCAACAAGGAAATGGGTTGGGACACGTCGAAAATCAACGTGAACGGTGGCGCGATTGCCTTGGGACATCCGATTGGTGCGTCAGGCTGCCGCGTGCTGGTCAGCCTGATTCATGAAATGAACAAGCGCGATGCCAAAAAAGGTTTGGCTTCGCTGTGTATCGGCGGTGGCATGGGTGTGGCATTGGCCGTGTCTCGCTAAGCATTGCCTGTAGTGCGTTTAATACAAATCAAATAAATAGAGAAGGGATGTGAACCATGAGTGAAACAAATGAGCCCAAAGTGGCCTATGTAACCGGCGGTATGGGTGGTATTGGAACGGCCATTTGCAAGAAGCTGTGCGAGTCAGGATATCGGGTAATTGCCGGTTGCGGCCCCAATTCCCCACGCAAGGAAAAATGGCTCGGCGAAATGCGCAGTGCCGGTTACGAAGTGTATGCCAGCGAAGGCAACGTGGCCGACTGGGATAGCACCGTGACTGCATTTGAGAAAGTGCGCGCGGAACACGGTACCGTGTCAATTCTTGTGAACAATGCGGGCATTACCCGCGACGGCACATTTGTCAAAATGAGCCGTGACGATTGGTCCGCCGTAATTGACACCAACCTGAACTCCCTGTTTAACGTCACCAAGCAGGTGATCGGTGGCATGGTTGAACAAGGCTTTGGTCGCATCATCAACATTTCTTCCGTGAATGGCCAGAAAGGGCAGTTTGGTCAAACCAACTATTCCACAGCCAAGGCTGGTTTGCGTGGCTTCACCATGGCGTTGGCGCAGGAAGTGGCCTCCAAGGGCGTGACGGTGAACACGGTTTCTCCCGGCTATATCGGCACTGACATGGTTCGCGCCATTCGCCCGGATGTGCTTGAAAAAATTGTCAACACCATCCCTGTCAAGCGTTTGGGAACTCCTGAAGAAATCGCCTCAATTTGTGCCTGGTTGGCCTCAGAGGACTCCGGTTTTTCCACAGGCGCAGACTTTTCCTTGAATGGTGGTTTGCACATGGGTTAATCACTACTGCATTTTTGGCAAACAGAGGCCAAAAAGACGGTATGATGTTGCACTGCACGTTGAAAAAGCGTGCAGTGCTTTGTTTTTTGTAAGTGCTTGTTTGTGCAAGATTGTTTGGCACATCTGGCGGCTTGGAACCAGACCGTTCACCCACGCAGGTGCGGCGGCGTATAACACCACAAAAAAGAGATAAGAGGCATGGCTGACGCAACACGACTGATCAAGAAGTACCCAAACCGACGCTTGTACGACACCCAGACCAGCAGTTACATCACTTTGGGCGATGTGAAGCAGTTGGTGCTTGAGAACGAAGGCTTTCATGTCGTGGATGCAAAAAGTGGTGAAGACCTGACCCGCAGCATTCTGCTTCAGATCATTCTGGAAGAAGAAACTGCTGGTGCGCCGATTTTCACCTCACCCATGCTGTCCCAGATCATCCGGTTTTATGGCAATGCCATGCAAGGCATCATGGGCACATTTCTGGAAAAGAATTTGCAGGCGTTCATGGACATTCAGAACAGCTTTCAAGATCAGGGCAAAAATGTGGCTGACGGCAGCCAGTTTGCCAACCCGGAATTGTGGTCGCAGTTCATGAGTGTGCAAACGCCCGTCATCCAGAGCATGATGAGCAATTACATCGAACAAAGCAAAAACATGTTTGTACAAATGCAGGATCAGTTTCAGAACCAGACCCGCAGCATGTTCACAAACTTTGGATTTCCAAACCCCGGTGAGTTTCCCGGCATGAGTGGTATGCCCGGCATGCCAGGTATGCCTGGTGCTTCAAAAGCCAAGCCGGACCCCACCAAAAAATAACGCCTTAAACATGCAAGACGACACCTTTTCTGCCAAGCGCCCACCGAGTGTGGGCTTTGTTTCTTTGGGTTGCCCAAAGGCCCTCGTGGATTCCGAGAGAATTCTGACCCAATTGAAAGTAGAGGGGTACTCCGTATCGGCCTCCTATGAAGGGGCTGATCTGATCGTGGTCAATACCTGCGGCTTTATCGACAGTGCCGTTCAGGAAAGCCTGGATGCGATCGGTGAGGCCATGCATGCCAATGGCAAGGTGATCGTGACGGGTTGTCTGGGTGCCAAGAATGGCAATGAAGGCAAAGACATGATCACCAGCCTGCACCCCAAAGTATTGGCAGTCACCGGTCCACATGCCACGGAAGAAGTGATGCAGGCGGTTCACATCCACCTGCCCAAGCCGCATGATCCATTCATTGACCTGGTGCCTGACCATGGTGTGAAACTGACGCCCAAGCACTATGCCTATTTGAAAATTTCTGAAGGTTGCAACCACCGCTGCACGTTCTGCATTATTCCGAGCATGCGTGGCGATTTGGTGTCCCGTCCAATTGGCGAAGTGATCCGTGAAGCGGAAAGCCTGAAAAAATCGGGTGTGAAGGAATTGCTGGTTGTAAGCCAGGACACTTCCGCCTATGGCGTGGACCTGAAATATCGCACTGACTTTGTGAACGGTCGCCCTGTGAAAACCCAGTTTCAGCAACTGGCTGAAGAGTTGGGTGAACTGGGCATCTGGGTGCGTATGCACTATGTGTACCCGTACCCGCATGTGGATCGTGTCGTACCCTTGATGGCAGAGGGAAAAATTCTGCCTTACCTGGACATTCCATTCCAGCATTCACACCCCGACGTGCTCAAGCGCATGAAGCGCCCGGCCAGCGGCGAGCGCAACATTGAGCGAATTCGTGCCTGGCGTGAAGCCTGCCCCGACATCACATTGCGCAGCACATTCATCACCGGCTTCCCAGGTGAAACGGAAGACGAGTTCAAGCACCTGCTTGACTTCATTGAAGAAGCGCAACTGGATCGCGTGGGTGTGTTTGCCTATTCACCCGTGGATGGTGCCAAGGCCAATGAACTGGACAACCCGGTGCCTGAGGAAG
>JAIXTE010000101.1 GCA_027484315.1 Burkholderiales bacterium
ATCAGCTTGAGTTGATTGAACTGCCAGTGCCAACGCCTGCGCCTGGTGAGGTGCTTGTTCAGGTCGTGGCCGCAGGGGTGAATCGCCCTGACGTGCTTCAGCGCCTGGGCTTGTACCCGCCCCCTCCCGATGCCAATCCCAATCTGGGTCTGGAAGTGTCTGGAGTGGTTGTGGCTGTGGGGCCAGGTGTTACTGAAAGCATGTTGAACAAACCCGTCATGGCCTTGTGCAATGGCGGGGGTTATGCAGAGTATGTGTGCACGCCTGCAAGGCAGTGCATGCAGATTCCTGACGGATTAAGTTTTATCGAGGCAGCCAGTCTGCCCGAGGTGTACATGACCGTGTGGCAAAACCTTTTCATGAAAGGTGGTGCCAAAGAAGGTCAAACCGTATTGATTCATGGGGGCAGCAGTGGCATTGGTACCGCTGCCATCCAGTTGTGCAAGAAACACGGACTGCGCACACTGGTTACAGTGGGCAGTCAGGACAAGGCTGATTTTTGTATGCAATTGGGGGCTGATAAGGCCTACCTGTACAAATCCCAGGATTGGGAGCAACTTGTATTGCAAGATACCGCGCATCAGGGTGTCGATTTGATTCTCGACATGGTTGCCGGCGAGTATTTGAACAAGGATTTGAATTGTGTCAAACCCCAGGGCATGGTGATCGTCATCGCCTTGTTGGGCGGACGCTTTGCAAACATCGATGCTGCAAAGCTGTTGACCAAGCAGGTGGTGCTTACTGGTACCACGCTCAGGCCACGCTCACCTGAATTCAAGGCTGAATTGGCGCGGCAGGTCGAGCGGCAGTTGCAGGAAGGATTTGCCTCAGGCGCCTTAAGGTCACTAGTGCAGGCCACTTTTGGACTGGATGAAGTAGCCAGTGCACATGATCTGATGGAATCGGGCGACTCGTTTGGCAAAATCGTACTTAGTATTAAAAATTAAGATCGTAGATTAAGGACAAGCATGGGCAACGCAACAGAAAAACAAACAAGAAAAAAACTGGTGGCTGGGAACTGGAAAATGAATGGCAGCTTCGACTCCAATGAAGCGCTGATTCTTGGTTTTTTGCCTGAAGTTGATGACCTGGTGGATGTTTCCGTATTTTGTCCTTTCCCTTACCTGGCGCAAGTGGCCAAGCTCTTGCAGGAACAAGGCGTAGCTCACGGTGCGCAAGATGTGTCGTCCAAGGCCAGCGGTGCCTACACAGGTGAAGTGTCCGTGGATATGTTGAAAGAGTTTGAGGTTACGCAGGTGTTGGTTGGCCATTCCGAGCGTCGCCAGTATCACGCGGAAAGTAGCATCACTGTGGCTGAAAAAGCGGTGACTGCCATTGCTGGCGGTATCACGCCCATTGTTTGCGTGGGTGAAACCCTGGCAGAACGTGAAGCAGGGCAGGTTGAAGCAGTGATCGCTTCCCAGCTCGACCCAGTCATTGAATTGTGTTCGAAATTTGTTGAAAATGGCCGGTGGAACCTCGTTATTGCCTATGAGCCAGTCTGGGCGATCGGCACAGGTGTCACGGCCAGCCCGGATCAGGCACAAGAAGTTCATGCCATGATCCGCAATCGCCTTCAGGCCATGTTGGGGACAGAAGTCGCCCAAAGCACTCGAATTTTGTACGGTGGAAGTGTAAAACCGGCCAATGCAAGCGAGATTTTTTCAAAAGTTGACATTGATGGTGGCCTAATTGGCGGCGCCGCTTTGTCTTCGGACGATTTCTCTGGAATAATACGCGCCGCGAGGGGTTAAATAAATTATGAGCATCTTTAATACATTCTTGGTTGTCATGCAGGTTGTGTCCGCAATCGCCGTGATCGTACTCGTTTTGTTGCAGCACGGAAAGGGCGCAGACATGGGCGCAGCCTTCGGTAGCGGCTCATCGGGCAGCCTCTTTGGTGCAACCGGATCTGCGAATTTCTTAAGCCGGGCAACAGGGTTTTGTGCTACAATTTTCTTGCTTTGTACACTCGGCCTCGCGTTTTATTCGAGAGCCGGCGTTCAGGCAGAATCTGGCGGTGTGATGGAAGCAATTCAGGCTTCTCCTACAGAGGGAACGGCAACCCCTGAGGCGAGCAAGCCTTCTGAACCCAAAACACCAGTTCAGGAAATTCCAAAGTAATACATATGCCGACGTGGTGGAATTGGTAGACACGCTATCTTGAGGGGGTAGTGGCCACAGGCTGTGCGAGTTCGAGTCTCGCCGTCGGCACCAAGGTTTAAATAAAAGCCGGTCTAGTACTCAATGACCGGCTTTTTTTCGGGCCAATACAAAGTCGTTAGGGTTTACACGGGAGTCACAGTGAATTTAGAGTCTTATTTTCCAGTGTTGTTGTTCATCCTTGTGGGTATCAGTGTTGGCGGCGGTGCCATGCTGGTCGGGCGAGTCCTTGCCCCCCATCGCCCAGACGGGCAAAAACTTTCTCCTTACGAGTGTGGTTTCGAAGCGTTTGAAGACGCTCGCATGCAATTTGACGTGCGCTACTACCTCGTTGCCATTCTTTTCATTCTGTTTGATTTGGAAATCGCGTTCCTGTTCCCTTGGGCTGTGGCCTATCGGGAAATTGGTCCAGTCGGCTTTTGGGCCATGATGATTTTTCTGGGTGTGCTGGTTGTGGGTTTCATTTACGAATGGACTCGCGGCGCACTGGATTGGGAATAAGCGGGCCAATAAGCTGGCCAGCAAGCGGGCTATTTATGGGCAGCCTATCAAAATGGTTTGCCCCACTTTCGTGAAGGTAGTATGCAATGGGTATTGACGGCGTTTTAAACGAAGGTTTCATCACCACAACAGCTGACAAGCTGATCAACTGGGGCAGAACCGGTTCGCTGTGGCCAATGACGTTTGGCTTGGCTTGCTGTGCGGTCGAAATGATGCACGCGGGTGCCAGTCGTTATGACCTGGACCGATTCGGTATCATCTTCCGTCCCAGTCCGCGTCAGTCCGATCTCATGATCGTGGCGGGAACCCTCTGCAACAAAATGGCACCTGCCCTGCGCAAGGTGTACGACCAGATGGCGGAGCCCCGTTGGGTGCTTTCCATGGGCTCCTGTGCCAACGGTGGTGGCTACTACCACTATTCCTATTCGGTGGTTCGTGGCTGCGATCGTATTGTGCCAGTGGACGTGTATGTGCCGGGTTGCCCCCCAACTGCTGAAGCCTTGATGTACGGTCTGCTGCAATTGCAGAACAAGATCAAGACCACTTCCACCATTGCGCGATAAGGGGTTCTATTCATGTCTCAGAACCAGTCTCAGAACCTTGAGCAACTCAGCGCGGCCTTGCTGGCCGCATTGGGTGAACGTGTTGTGGAATGTAGCGTGGCCTTTGGGGAAGTCAACCTCACCGTCAAGGCAGATTCCTATTTCGAGTCATGCCTAATCCTTCGTGACCACGAAACCCTGCAATTTGAGCAATTGATCGACCTGTGTGGCCTGGATCGTAGCGAATACGGCAACGAGTTGAATGAATCACAACGCTTCTGGGTGGTTTGCCACCTGCTGTCGATTTCAAAAAACCTGCGCGTGCGCCTGAAGGTGTGCTGCCTGGACGATGACCTTCCCACCGTGACTTCAGTCATTGATGTGTGGTCTTCCGCCAATTGGTACGAGCGCGAAGCATTCGATCTCTACGGCATCGTGTTTGAAGGTCACCCAGATCTGCGTCGAATTTTGACCGACTATGGTTTTGTTGGTCATCCTTTCCGCAAGGATTTCCCCCTGTCTGGCCATGTTGAAATGCGCTATGACCCTGAGCTTGGCCGCGTGGTGTATCAACCCGTCACCATTGAGCCACGTGAAATTACACCTCGAATCATTCGCGAACCTCAATACGGCGGAGCGAAATAATCATGGCTGAAATCAAGAATTACACCCTTAACTTTGGTCCTCAGCACCCCGCTGCACACGGTGTGTTGCGCCTGGTATTGGAGCTTGACGGTGAAGTAGTACAACGTGCCGACCCGCACATTGGCTTGCTGCACCGTGGCACCGAAAAGCTGGCCGAGCACAAAACATTCATTCAGGCTTTGCCATACATGGATCGGCTTGATTACGTGTCCATGATGTGCAACGAACATGCGTATTGCATGGCCATTGAAAAGTTGTTGAATATTGAAGTGCCAGTTCGTGCCCAGTACATCCGCGTGATGTTTGATGAAATCACCCGCATTCTGAACCACCTGCTGTGGTTGGGTGCGCATGGTCTCGACGTGGGTGCCATGGCGGTGTTTCTGTATGCGTTCCGTGAGCGCGAAGACCTGATGGACTGCTATGAAGCAGTGTCGGGCGCTCGTCTGCACGCAGCCTATTACCGCCCGGGTGGTGTGTACCGTGACCTGCCGGATCGCATGCCCCAGTACAAGCCATCCAAAGTGCGCTCAGCCAAGAAGGTTGATGAGTTGAACAAGAACCGTCAAGGTTCCGTGCTTGATTTCATTGACGATTTCACCCAGCGCTTCCCCAAGTACGTGGATGAATATGAGACCTTGCTGACCGACAACCGGATCTGGAAACAGCGTCTGGTGGGTGTTGGTGTTGTCACGCCCGAGCGCGCCTTGTCCATGGGTTTCACCGGCCCAATGCTGCGTGGATCCGGTATTGCATGGGATCTGCGCAAGAAGCAGCCCTATGAGATTTACGACCGTCTGGATTTTGATATTCCTGTTGGCAAGAACGGCGATTGCTATGACCGTTACCTGGTGCGTGTCGAAGAAATGCGCCAGTCCAACAAGATCATCAAGCAGTGTGTGGATTGGCTCCGAGTCAACCCAGGCCCAGTCATGAGCGACAACCACAAGGTGACTCCACCCAAGCGTGTGGACATGAAAACCAATATGGAAGAGCTGATTCACCACTTCAAACTGTTCACCGAAGGCATGCACGTGCCTGAAGGGGAGTCGTATGCAGCGGTGGAGCATCCCAAGGGTGAATTCGGTATTTACCTGGTGGCTGATGGGGCCAACAAGCCTTACCGCCTGAAAATTCGCGCCCCAGGTTTTGCACACCTGCAAGGTTTGGACGAAATGTCGCGCGGCCACATGCTGGCCGACGTGGTCACCATTATTGGTACCCAGGACATTGTGTTCGGTGAAATTGATCGCTAAGGATTAAACAGAATCATGAAGTTGAGCGAAAACGCCTGTCGCCTGATCGACAAGGAACTAACCAAATACCCGACAGACCAGAAAATTTCTGCAGTCATGGCTGGCTTGCGCATTGTGCAGGTTGAGTTGGGCTGGTTGTCACCGGAAGCCATCGAAGCGGTGGCCGAGTACCTGGAAATCCAGCCGATCGCTGCTTATGAAGTGGCCACGTTTTACAACATGTACGACACCAAGAAAGTCGGCAAGTCCAAAATTGTGGTGTGCACCAATCTCCCCTGCGCCTTGTCGGGTGGTACGGATGCTGCCGAGTATTTGAAGAAAAAGTTGGGAATTGATTATAACGAAACGACCAAGGACGGCCTGTTTACCCTGAAAGAGGGTGAATGCATGGGCGCCTGTGGCGATTCCCCGGTCATGCTGGTGAACAATCACCGCATGTGCAGTTTCATGAGTAACGAAAAAATCGATGCGTTGGTAGAGGAGTTGAAGTCATGACTTGTTTGCACGGACGGCACATTAACCCGGTGATTCTGGCCGGTCTCGATGGCAGCAACTGGGACCTGAAAGGTTACGAGGCACGCGGTGGTTACAAAGCCCTGCGCAAAATCCTGACCGAAGGCATTTCCCAGGAAGACGTTATAGCGGAAATCAAGAAGTCGGCTTTGCGTGGACGTGGCGGCGCAGGCTTTCCGACAGGCTTGAAGTGGAGCTTCATGCCCCGCCAGTTCCCAGGTCAAAAATACCTGGCCTGCAATTCTGACGAAGGCGAACCCGGTACTTTCAAAGACCGTGACATTTTGCGTTACAACCCGCATTCTGTGATTGAGGGCATGGCGATTGCCGCCTATGCCATGGGAATCAGCGTGGGGTACAACTACATTCACGGCGAAATCTGGGAAACCTACGAGCGCTTTGAAGAAGCTTTGGAGCAGGCCCGCGCGGCAGGCTACCTGGGTGACAAGATCATGGGTTCCAGCTTCAATTTCCAGTTGCATGCGCACCAGGGTTACGGTGCCTACATCTGTGGTGAAGAAACAGCCCTGATCGAATCGATTGAAGGCAAGAAAGGCCAGCCCCGTTTCAAGCCCCCATTCCCGGCTTCTTACGGTATTTACGGCAAGCCCACCACCATCAACAACACTGAAACATTCGCGGCAGTACCGTTCATTATTCAAAACGGTGGCGACTGGTTCCTGGAGTTGGGCAAGCCCAACAACGGCGGCACGAAGATTTTCTCGATTTCCGGCGATGTGGAAAAACCCGGTAACTATGAAATTCCGCTGGGCACACCGTTTGCCACATTGTTGGAAATGGCAGGTGGCATGAAAGGTGGCCGCAAAATCAAGGCCGTGATTCCTGGTGGATCTTCAATGCCCGTGTTGCCAGGCGATGTCATGATGGCCACTGACATGGATTACGATTCCATTGCCAAAGCCGGTTCAATGCTGGGTTCTGGTGCGGTAATCGTCATGGACGAAACACGTTGCATGGTGAAAAGCCTGCTGCGCCTGTCCTATTTCTATTACGAAGAAAGTTGTGGACAGTGCACACCTTGCCGTGAAGGCACAGGTTGGCTCTATCGCATCGTGAACCGCATTGAACATGGCGAAGGTCGTCCTGAAGACTTGGACATGTTGAATTCGATTGCTGACAACATCCAGGGGCGCACAATTTGCGCGTTGGGCGATGCAGCAGCCATGCCGGTTCGTGCGTTCCTGAAGCATTTTCACGAAGAATTTGAGCATCACATCACACACAAGTCGTGCATCGTGCCGGCTTACGTTTGATTCCCTGCGGGTAGATACAAATGGTTGAATTAGAGATTGATGGCGTAAAAGTTGAAGTGGCCGAAGGCAGCATGCTGATTACTGCTGCGGAAAAGGCGGGCAGCTATGTGCCCCACTTTTGCTATCACAAGAAGTTGTCGATTGCGGCCAACTGCCGCATGTGCCTGGTGGATGTAGAGAAAGCGCCAAAGCCTTTGCCGGCCTGCGCCACACCTGTGTCACCTGGCATGATCGTGCGTACAAAGTCTGAGAAGGCAGTGAACGCACAGAAAAGTGTGATGGAATTCCTGCTGATCAACCACCCACTGGATTGCCCGATTTGCGACCAGGGCGGTGAATGCCAGTTGCAAGATCTTTCCGTGGGCTATGGCGGGGTGTCCTCGCGCTATCAGGAAGAAAAGCGCGTGGTGTTTTTCAAGGACATCGGGCCGTTGGTTTCCGCAAAGGAAATGAGCCGCTGCATTCATTGCACACGTTGCGTACGTTTTGGCCAAGAGGTGGCGGGCGTGATGGAATTGGGCATGGCCAACCGTGGTGAGCATTCCGAAATTTTGAGTTTTGTCGGCAATTCCGTGGATTCGGAGTTGTCAGGCAACATGATTGACATTTGCCCAGTGGGCGCGCTCACCTCAAAGCCATTCCGTTACCAGGCCCGCACTTGGGAAATGGCTCGGCGCAAGTCGATTGCCGCCCATGACAGCCTGGGTTCGAACGTCGTAGTGCAGGTGAAAGCTGACAAGGTCATGCGCATCGTTCCCCAGGAAAATGAAAGCATCAACGAGTGCTGGATTTCTGACCGCGACCGTTTCAGTTACGAAGGCCTGCAAGCCGCGGATCGATTGACTGAGCCCATGATCAAGAAGAATGGCCAGTGGGTGACCACCGATTGGCAAACTGCCTTGAATGTTGTTTTCGAAGGCATCAAGAAAGCCCGCCGTGAATCTGCTGATTTGAACAGCATTGCCATGCTGGTGTCGCCCAACAGCACATTTGAGGAAATGGCGCTGGCCAAAGCCTTGATGAATGGTGTCGGCTCCACAAGCATTGACGCGGGTTTGCGCCACAGTGCGAATTTGAATCTTGCAGGCGCAATGCCTTGGCTGGGCGCATCTGTCCAGCAACTGGCTGATGCAGAGTCCATCGTCGTTGTGGGTGCAGACCCCCGCAATGACCAGCCCCTGTTGACACAACGCATTCGCCAGGCTGCAAAGCAGGGCGCGCGCGTGGTGATCGTGAACGCAGGTGGACTGGATCCCTTGATGCCCAAGGCTGTGTGGCTGAAAGCCGCACCCTCCACATGGGCGGATACCCTGGGCCACGATGCGGTGTCCAATGCCTTGAGTGCACCTGAAGGCGGCAAGTTTGTATTGATTGGTCAGCAAGTATTGATGAGCCCGTTTGCAGGCCAGGTACTGGCCAAGGCGGCCGAGTTGGCCAAGTCCACTGGTTCCACCCTGGGCTTCCTGGGCGATGGTGCCAACTGGGTAGGGTCATTCGTTACAGGCGTACAAGCCAGTGCGACAGGTGGGAAAAATGCGAAGGCCATGCTGGCCGGTAAAGCCAAGGCGGCAATCGTTTTCGGCGCGGAACCTGATCTGGATTCCGTAGAAGGACTGAAGACTGTACGTGGTTTGATTGATGCAGAATTCGTGGTTCAGGCCAGTGCCTTTGTCGGCAATGCCAAGCAATATGCAGATGTTTTGTTGCCAATCGCACCAAGCACAGAGACCTCTGGCACGTTTATCAATATTGCTGGGCAGGTTCAATCCTTCAAGGCTGCTGTTCGTCCGCTCGGAGAAACTCGTCCAGGCTGGAAAGTGCTGCGTGTGCTCGGCAATCTTTTGGGGCTGGATGGTTTCGAATTCAACAGCTCTGAAGAAGTGTTGAAGGCCTTCATGCCGGCCAATCTGTCGACTTTGCTGAACAACGTGGTGCCTGAACAAACAGTGGCGGGCACCGTACTGAACGGCAAGCTGGAATTGGCTGCTTATGCGCCAATCTATGACACGGATTCCCTGGTGCGTCGCGCAGAATCCCTGCGCAAAACCAAAGCGGCCAAGCCTGCCTTGGTACAAATCAGTGTGCAGACTGCGAATGCCTTGGCGGTCAAGACAGGCGACACAGTTCAATTGACAGACTCTGAGGGCGGCACCTTGCAAGCCGCTGTACTTGTGAACAAGACCATTGCAGAAAATACCGTGCTGGTTCCAATGGGCCGCATTGAAACGCAAAGCCTGCGTGCTGTATTCGGCGGCGCAGTCCTTGAAGCAGTTGTGGCCAGCGAGGTGCAGGCATGAGCTCACCCGTTGACATGATCACCACCTTTGGTGCTGATTTGCTTGGTCCAGCCTGGGTACCAGTCTGGACCCTGGTCAAGATCCTTTGCATCACCTTGCCGCTGCTGGGTTTGGTTGCGTACCTGACCTACTGGGAACGCAAGATGATTGGCCGCATGCACATCCGGATGGGCCCAAGCTATGTAGGCCCGATGGGATTGCTTCAGCCGATTGCAGACGCGGTCAAGATGATGTTCAAGGAAATCATCGTGCCGATGAACGCCAACAAGGGTTTGTTCATCATTGCACCGATCATGACCATCATGCCGGCGCTGGCTGCCTGGGCGGTGATTCCATTTGGCCCGGAAACTGTTCTGGCCAATGTGAATGCGGGCTTGCTGTACCTGATGGCCATCACTTCACTGGAAGTGTACGGCGTGATCATCGCGGGTTGGGCGTCCAACTCCAAGTATGCATTCCTGGCGGCCATGCGTGCTTCTGCGCAAATGGTGTCCTATGAGCTGGCAATTGGCTTTGTGCTGGTCACTGTGTTGTTGGTGGCAGGTAGCTTGAACATGACCGACATTGTGATGTCACAGACTGTTGGCCAGTTTGCAGACATGGGTTTGAACTTCCTGTCCTGGAATTGGTTGCCCCTTTTGCCGCTGTTGGTGATCTACATGATCTCGGCAGTTGCTGAAACCAACCGCCACCCGTTTGACGTGGTGGAAGGCGAATCGGAAATCGTGGCCGGTCACATGGTTGAATATTCCGGCATGACATTCGCGGTGTTTTTCCTGGCCGAATACGCCAACATGATTTTGCTGTCTTGCTTGGCCGCGATCATGTTCTTTGGCGGCTGGGATGCACCGGTTGAATTCCTGAGTTTTATCCCGGGCTGGATCTGGCTGGGTCTCAAGACCTTCTTGCTGGTGTCCATGTTCATCTGGTTCCGTGCGTCATTCCCGCGCTACCGCTACGACCAGATCATGCGTCTGGGCTGGAAAGTGTTTATCCCGCTGACGCTGGTTTGGCTGGTTGTGGTTGCTGCCTGGATGCAGACCCCCTGGAACATCTGGAATTAATTGAGAGCGAACCATGTTTCAAGTTGTTAAAGAGTTTTTGAACAGTTTGTTGTTGCGTGAAATGCTCAAGGGCATGGCGTTGACGATGGGCTACATGTTCACGCAGCCGATAACGGTGTTGTATCCCATGGAAAAAACACCAATGTCTCCACGCTTTCGTGGTCTGCATGCACTTCGTCGCTATGAAAATGGCGAGGAGCGTTGCATCGCCTGCAAACTGTGTGAGGCGGTGTGTCCTGCCATGGCCATTACCATTGAATCCGAGCAGCGTGAAGACGGTACACGCCGTACAAGCCGCTACGACATTGACCTGACCAAGTGTATTTTTTGCGGTTTCTGTGAAGAGTCATGCCCTGTGGATTCCATCGTAGAAACCCACATTCACGAGTACCACGGTGAGAAGCGCGGTGACCTTTATTTCACCAAGGAAATGTTGCTGGCTGTCGGCGATCGTTACGAGGCTGAAATTGCAGCCAACCGCCAGGCCGATGCGGCTTACCGTTAACTTGATACAAAACTTAGAAGACTCAATGTCATGGATGCAATAACCGGTTTCTTTTATGTGTTCGCCGCAATTCTGGTGTTCGCTGCCTTGCGCGTCATCACGGCAGGCAATGCAGTGCATGCTGCGTTGTACCTGGTGCTGTCCTTCTTCTCGGCCTCTGCTCTGTGGATGTTGCTGGAAGCGGAGTTTCTGGCCATTTCGCTCGTGCTGGTGTATGTCGGTGCCGTAATGGTGCTGTTCCTGTTCGTCGTGATGATGGTCGATGTGAACATGGACAAGGTACGAGCCGGTTTCTGGAAGAACCTTCCAGTAGCCGCCATTGTGGGTTCATTGATTGCATTCCAGATGTCGGTTGTACTGCTTCGCGGCTTTTGGGATCCAAACATGGAAACCCCAGAGCAGGCTTCTAACAACACGCTGGCACTGGGCAAGTTGCTGTACACCGAATACCTGTATCCATTTGAAGTGGCAGCTTTGATCTTGCTGGTGGCCATGGTCGCCGCGATTGCCCTGACTTTGCGCAAGCGCAAGGACACCAAGGGCCAGGTGCCTTCAGATCAGGTTCGAGTGAAGTCCACGGACCGTGTGAAATTGGTAAGCATGCCTGCTGATCTGGATCGCAAGCAAACGAAAAGCGACACCGCGGGTAACACCAACAGCGGCCGCCAAGCCTAAACGGGAATAAACAAAAATGATTTCACTTTCTCACTACCTTGTGCTGGGCGCGATTTTGTTCTCGATCAGCGTGATCGGGATTTTCCTGAACCGAAAGAACCTGATCGTGATCTTGATGGCCATTGAATTGATGCTTCTGGCCGTCAACATGAACTTCGTGGCCTTCTCCCACTTCCTGGGCGATTTGTCCGGGCAGTTGTTCGTTTTCTTCATCCTTACAGTGGCTGCTGCCGAGTCCGCAATTGGCCTGGCAATTTTGGTGGTCCTTTTCCGCAACATGAATTCTATTAACGTCGAAGACCTCGACCAGCTGAAGGGGTAACAAGCGAATGAATCCCTTGTATTTGATCGTTCCGTTCGCTCCGCTGGTCGGTTCCATTCTTGCCGGTTTCTTCGGCAAGCAGATTGGTCGTACCGGTGCCCACACCGTTACGATTGCCGGTGTGGCAATTTCCCTGATTGCGTCCATTCTTGTATTCATGGACGTCATGGAAGGCAATACTTTCAACGGCACTCTGTATGAATGGGCTGTGGTGGGTACGCTGGTCTTTGAAGTGGGTTTTCTGATTGATACCCTGACTGCCACGATGATGCTGGTCGTGACCAGTGTGTCATTGATGGTGCACATCTACACCATTGGTTACATGGAAGAAGATGAAGGCTATCAGCGTTTCTTCTCATACATCTCCCTGTTCACTTTCTCCATGCTGATGCTGGTGATGAGCAACAACTTCCTCCAGTTGTTCTTTGGCTGGGAAGCCGTTGGTCTTGTGTCTTACTTGTTGATCGGTTTCTGGTACACCAAACCGACTGCCATTTATGCCAATTTGAAGGCATTCCTGGTGAACCGCGTTGGCGATTTCGGCTTCATTCTGGGCATTGGCCTGATCATGGCTTCAGCTGGTTCAATGAACTACGCGGAAGTGTTTGCCCAAGCAGACAGCCTGGCAGGTCAAACCATGCCTGGCAGCGATTGGCCCTTGTTGGCAGTGGCTTGCATTTGCCTGTTCATCGGTGCAATGGGCAAATCAGCCCAGTTTCCCTTGCATGTTTGGCTTCCTGATTCCATGGAAGGTCCAACACCGATTTCTGCGCTGATTCACGCAGCAACAATGGTTACGGCCGGCATTTTCATGGTCAGTCGCATGTCCCCATTGTTCGAGCTGAGCGACATTGCCTTGAACTTCGTGTTGGTGATAGGTTCCATTACAGCCTTGTTCATGGGCTTTCTGGGCATCATCCAGAACGACATCAAGCGTGTGGTGGCGTATTCCACCTTGTCTCAGTTGGGTTACATGACTGTCGCTTTGGGCGTGTCTGCTTACCCGGTTGCGATTTTCCACCTGATGACGCATGCATTCTTCAAGGCGCTGTTGTTCCTAGGTGCGGGTTCAGTCATTATCGGCATGCACCACGATCAGGATATCCGTCACATGGGCGGCCTGTGGAAATACATGCCAATTACCTGGATTACTTCTTTGCTGGGTTCACTGGCATTGATCGGTACGCCATTTTTCTCCGGCTTCTATTCCAAGGACAGCATCATCGAGGCAGTGCACTTCAGCAATCTGCCTGCAGCGGACTTCGCGTATTTCGCGGTGGTGGCGGGCGTGTTCATTACAGCCTTCTACAGCTTCCGCATGTATTTCCTGGTGTTCCATGGCAAAGAACGTTTTCACGACGTTCAGCACCATGACGACCATGGCCATGACGACCACGATAGCCACGCCCACCATGGCCCGGTACAGCCGCATGAATCACGCTGGGTTGTTACCTTGCCACTGATTTTGCTGGCGATTCCATCTGTGATCATTGGTTACATCGCAGTTGAGCCGATGTTGCACGGTACTTTCTTTGACGGTGTGATCACCATCAGGCCAGAGCATGGTGCCATGGCTGGTTTGAGTGGTATCTTCCACGGCGCAGCTGAAATGGGCGTGCATGCCTTGCATACCCTGCCTTTCTGGCTGGCCTTGGGTGGTGTGGTTTCCGCCGCCGTTTGCTACCTGTGGGTGCCTGCAATTCCCGCGGCATTCATGAAGGTCTTGAAGCCCGTGCACACACTGCTGGACAACAAGTACTACATGGACAAGTTCAATGAAGTGGTGTTTGCCGGTGGCGCACGCAAATTGGGCGAGGGGCTATGGAAGTTCGGCGACCGCATGCTGATCGACGGCCTGCTGGTTAACGGCAGCGCCAAACTGGTTGGTTTGATCTCGGGTGTGGTTCGATTCGCGCAAAGCGGTTTCATTTACCACTATGCGTTTGCGATGATCCTGGGCGTATTGGCCATGATCATTACTTTCATCACACTCAAATAAACAAGGCGGAACCTCGGTTCTTACGATTGGAAAATATCAATGTCTAACAATATTCCTTATCTAAGCTTGGCGATCTGGTTGCCAATCGCCTTTGGTGTCCTGATCATGGCCTTGGGCAATGACAAGAACGCCGGGATGGTCCGTGGTGCCGCTTTGGTGGCCTCATTGATCAGCTTTGTGGTCACCTTGCCGCTGTACTTTGGTTTCGACACCAGCACTGCGCAGTTGCAGTTTGTTGAAAGCCTGCCCTGGATTGAAGCCTTTGGCGCCACTTACGGCCTGGGTGTGGATGGCCTGTCGGTGTGGTTCGTGATCCTGACAGCCCTGATCACCGTGTTCGTGGTGGTGGCTGCATGGGAAGTGATCACCGAAAAAGTGGCCCAGTACATGGCTGCATTCCTGATCCTGTCCGGTTTGATGGTGGGCGTGTTTTCCGCCACGGACGGTTTGCTGTTCTACGTGTTCTTTGAAGCCACATTGATCCCGATGTACATCATCGTGGGTGTGTGGGGTGGTCCAAACCGCATTTACGCAGCCTTCAAGTTCTTCCTGTACACCTTGCTGGGTTCATTGCTCACGCTGGTGGCCCTGATTTACCTGCAATTCCAGTCAGGTACTTTTGAAATTGCTGCCTGGCACAAGCTGCCATTGGGCATGACCGAGCAGATCCTGATTTTCCTGGCTTTCCTGATGGCTTTTGCGGTGAAGGTTCCCATGTGGCCCGTTCACACCTGGTTGCCCGATGCACACGTTGAGGCGCCCACAGGTGGTTCAGTGGTGCTGGCTGCGATCATGTTGAAGTTGGGCGCCTATGGCTTCCTGCGTTTCAGTATGCCAATTGCCCCTGACGCGAGCCACGAACTGGCAGGTTTCATGATTACCCTGTCACTGATTGCCGTGGTCTACATCGGTGTTGTGGCACTGGTTCAGAAAGACATGAAAAAGCTGGTGGCTTATTCATCGATTGCGCACATGGGTTTCGTGACACTGGGTTTCTTCATGTTCCAGGACCTGGCAGTGCAGGGCGCGATCATCCAGATGATTTCCCATGGCTTTGTTTCAGGTGCCATGTTCCTGTGTATCGGTGTGCTTTATGACCGTGTTCACAGCCGTGAAATTTCTGCCTACGGTGGCGTGGTAAACACCATGCCCAAATTTGCAGCGTTCTTCCTGTTGTTCGCCATGGCCAATTCAGGGTTGCCTGCAACCAGTGGTTTCGTGGGCGAATTCATGGTGATTCTGGGCGCAGTGAAATACAACTTCTGGATTGGTTTGCTGGCGGCCACCACGCTGATTTTTGGCGCCGCTTATTCTCTGTGGATGTACAAGCGCGTGGTGTTCGGCGATGTAGCCAATGACAACGTGAAAGAGTTGACCGACGTGAATACCCGCGAATTCCTGATGCTGGGTGCGTTGGCGATTCTGGTGATGGCCATGGGCCTTTACCCCAAACCATTTACTGATGTGTTGCAGGTTTCTGTGGATGCCCTGTTGCAACATGTGGCTCAGTCCAAGCTTTAATTGAGGAATGTTCGTGGATCAGATGAATCTCTCACTCGCTATTCCTGAAATTGCACTGGCGCTTTTCGCCTGCGTATTTCTGATTGCTGACAGTGTAACCAAGGGCCGCATTTTGCCGATCTTGCACAACATTGTTGTGTTGTTCTGTATCGGACTGGGTGTGTATTGCCTGGCACAAGTGCCCACTGAGGGCACAGGGCTTGCGTTCTCGAACATGTACATCGCTGACAGCATGGCGCTTGCACTGAAAGGTTTTTCAGCGCTGGCCATTGCATTCACCCTGATCGTGGGTGCAAATTACGCGAAAGACCGTGACATGTTCAAAGGCGAACTTCACGCGCTGGTGCTGTTCACCCTGCTTGGTCAAATGATCATGATTTCCGCCAACAACCTGTTGCTGGTGTATCTGGGTGTTGAATTGCTGTCATTGAGCCTGTATGCCGCAGTGGCCATGCAGCGTGACAACGTTCGTGCTACTGAAGCCGCCATGAAGTACTTCGTGCTGGGCGCATTGGCTTCAGGCTTCCTGCTGTATGGCATGTCCATGATTTACGGTGCCACCGGTTCATTGAATCACTCCGATATCGCGTTTGCAGCCACTGCCGCAGTATCCGGTCAGAAGTCCATCATTTTCGTATTTGGTATTGTTTTTCTGGTGGCGGGCCTCGCATTCAAGCTGGGTGTAGTGCCATTTCACATGTGGGTACCCGATGTGTATCAGGGCTCGCCTTCCATTTCTACACTGTTGATCAGCGGTGCCCCCAAGCTGGCTGCGTTTGCGATGATGATGCGCCTGTTGGTGGATGGTCTGTTCGTGATGGCTTTCGATTGGCAGAACATGCTGATGGTGTTGGCCATCGCTTCGCTGGCCATTGGTAACCTGACCGCGATTGCACAAACCAGTTTGAAGCGCATGTTGGCTTATTCAACCATTGCGCAAATGGGTTTCATGTTGCTGGGCTTTCTGTCGGGTGTAACCGGGCAAGATACAGGCAACGCTGCGCAGGCTTATTCTGCTGCCATGTTCTACAGCATCACCTATGTGCTGACCACGTTGGGCACCTTCGGTGTGATCATGGTGATGTCCCGCAAAGGTTTTGAAGTTGAGAACATCAGTGACTTGAAAGGGTTGAACAAACGCGCACCCTGGCTGGCTTTGATCATGCTGCTGTTGATGTTCTCCCTGGCGGGTATCCCCCCCATGATGGGTTTTGCTGCCAAGTTGTCCGTGTTGAAAGCATTGTTGGCCACGGGGCAAGTCTGGTTGACAGTGTATGCGGTGATGTTCAGCCTGGTCGGCGCGTTCTATTACATCCGGATTGTAAAAACCATGTACTTTGAAGCACCAAGCGACAACACAGAAATCGTGATGGGCAATGATGCACGGGCGGTATTGGGCTTGAATGGTCTGGCTGTAATTGCGCTCGGTTTGCTGCCTGCGCCATTGATGGCGTATTGCATGACCGTGATTCAGCAAACATTGGCCGGTTGATTTTGCTGGTGATGACAAAAATTACTTTGAGCAGGGGGCAGGTTTGACGCAGACGATTGGGCACTGGTTGTTGTTTGGCTTGGCCTTGCTGTTTGCGAACCTGCCGTTTGTCAGCAACCGTATCATGGGCATTCTTCCCCTTGCAAAAAAGGGTGGCTGGACGCGGGTGCTCGAGGTGATCGCCGGTTACTTCATAGTGGGCCTTATTGGCTTTGTAATTGAAGGCAGCCTGAGCCAGGTGACTCCACAGCGATGGGAGTTTTATGCCCTCACGGGATGTCTATTTCTGGTGTTCGCGTTTCCCGGTTTTGTGTATCGGTTCTTATGGCGTTCGCCAAAAGGCTGATCGTTCACTGAATATTCACTCCTGATCCTAATCAAGCCCGAGTTCTCTTCGTTGTGTTGCGGCTTGGCCCGCATTGAAGGCTCCTTGTCCCCATCTTTTTTTTCCTGTATGTGGCGGTTGTGCACCCGATAAATTCTGCCGCGTTGTAGTTAAAAATTCACTGTAGGTAACTGAGTCATGAAGGTATTGCTCACAGGCATTGTGGGTGCATGCGTGTTGGCGACTTCAGCATGCACCAATCCCCCCGAAAAAAATACATTGAAGTTGCCGTACTTTGCGAAGACAGATTGTGAGCTGGTGTACAAGGCCCGAGGTACGCAAGTGATCGAGAATTTTTGCGAAACCGACTGGAAGCCGGTGAAGCTATACATTAAGGATCAAAAATACTCAGTTGACTGGATTGATGAAAATACAAGCCGGAAGATTTTTGAAAATGGTTGCCTGCAATCAGGCGCCTGCTATTACGAGCTGAAGATGGATGGCTTCACGGTAAATGGACGATTTGCGTATGCTGTTGATGGAATTCAGGGCGATTTTACTTTCGAGATTGATGCGAATGAAAACTTGCAGTTGCTGGATCAAACCGAGAGTGATCTGTCTTCCTGATTCGATATGTGTTGTGTTTACTCGATGTGCCAAATAAAAACGCCGGTTTTCAAGCCGGCGTTTTTCTTTTCACTTACATGTTCGGGTAGTTTGGCCCGCCACCACCTTCCGGTGTCACCCACACAATATTCTGCGTGGGGTCTTTGATGTCGCAGGTTTTGCAATGCACGCAGTTCTGCGCATTGATCTGCAACTGGTCTTTGCCATCTTCCTTTTTCACATACTCGTACACGCCTGCCGGGCAGTAACGCTGCTCGGGACCCGCGTAGGTGGCCAGGTTGGTGGCCACTGGCACTGACGCGTTTTTCAATGTCAGGTGCGCAGGCTGGTTTTCTTCGTGGTTCGTGTTTGAAATGAACACGGAGCTCAAGCGATCAAAGGTGATCTTGCCATCAGGCTTTGGATAATTGATCGGCTGGAATTCAGAAGCAGGGCGCAGGCACTCGTGGTCAGCGTGCTTGTGGTGCAGTGTCCAAGGCACTTTGCCCTTGAACAGTTTTTGCTCAATGCCCACCATCATGGTACCGGTGTACAAGCCTTTGCTCATCCACTGCTTGAAGTTGCGCGCGCGGTACAGTTCATCGAACAGCCACGAGTCATGGAATGCCTTTGGATAGGCTTCCAGTTCATCACCAGCACGGTCCAAGGCCAAGGCTTCTGCGATTGCGTCAGCACACAGCATGCCGCTCTTGATGGCTGCGTGGCTACCCTTGATCCGGGATGCATTCAGGAAGCCTGCATCACATCCCACCAGGGCACCACCGGGGAATACCAGCTTTGGCAGGCTCATCAAGCCGCCAGCAGCAATGGCGCGTGCGCCATAGGAAATGCGTTTTCCACCTTCGAAATACTTGCGAATTTCCGGATGGGTTTTGTAGCGTTGGAATTCCTCAAACGGTGAAAGGTAGGGGTTTTCGTAGGCCAAACCAACGACGAAACCAACCGCCACCTGGTTGTTTTCCAGATGATACAAAAATGATCCGCCGTAGGTATTGGCATCCAGCGGCCAACCGCCAGAGTGAATGACCAAACCAGGCTTGTGTTTTGCAGGGTCAATTTCCCACAGTTCTTTCAAGCCAATGCCGTACACCTGTGGGTCACGGCCTTCATTCAGGTTGAATTTCTCGATGACGCGCTTGCCCAGGTGGCCGCGCACGCCTTCCGCAAACACGGTGTACTTGGCATGCAGTTCCATGCCGGGCTGGTAGGCGTGGGTGTGCTCACCATCCTTGCCGATGCCCATGTCGCCGGTTTGAACACCTTTCACAGCACCTTTGTCGTCATACAGAATTTCTGCACCTGCAAAGCCTGGAAATACTTCAACGCCCAAGGCCTCGGCTTGTTCACCCAACCAGCGGACCACATTGGCCAGGCTGATTACATAGTTGCCGTGGTTCTGAAAGCATTCAGGAAGCAGGGCATTGGGTACTTTCTTTGCAGATGTTTCTGTCAGGAACAAAAACTGGTCTTCGGTCACTTCGGTGTGCAGTGGTGCACCACGCTCTTTCCAGTCTGGAAACAGTTCGGTGATTGCACGGGGGTCCATGACAGCGCCTGACAAAATGTGTGCGCCAACTTCCGAGCCTTTCTCGAGTACGCACACATTGATTTCCTGGCCTTTTTCTGCGGCCACTTGTTTCAGGCGAATGGCTGTTGCAAGACCTGCAGGGCCTCCACCAACGACCAATACGTCGTATTCCATCATGTCTCTTTCGACAGCCGACATTGGGTGCTTCTCCTTAAAATTTGTCGCGGGTACAACAGCGTTGTGCTGCTTTGATTTTAAGCCGAAAGCTTATTGCAAAACCGCAGAAAATAGTTGACTTTGATCTCTAGTCTGAGAAACTTGATTTTGTGCATCGCAGCAAGTTGAGTGTAAGCCTCAAAACGTTAAACTAGTCGAACAAACTCAAAGCAAAAGGGATCGATACATGGGGATGAACAAAGTAGCAGCCAGTGCCACCGAGGCCTTGGCTGACAAAATCAGGGATGGAATGACGCTGGCGGTGGGAGGTTTCGGACTTTGCGGCATCCCGGAAGCGCTGATCGAAGCGGTTCGCGCTTCGGGCGCCAAAGACCTGACTGTTATTTCAAACAACGCAGGTGTGGATGGTTTTGGGCTTGGGCGTCTGCTTGAGACACGCCAGGTTCGCAAAATGATTTCTTCCTATGTGGGTGAAAACAAGGAGTTCGAGCGCCAGTATCTAAGTGGCGAGCTGGAACTGGAATTCACGCCCCAGGGCACCTTAGCTGAAAAACTGCGGGCAGGGGGCGCCGGTATTCCAGCTTTTTTCACGAAAACCGGTTTTGGTACTGTAATCGCAGAGGGCAAGGAAACCCGTGTCATTGATGGCGAAAACTATGTGCTTGAGCACAGCCTCAAGGCCGATATTTCCTTGGTGAAAGCGTGGAAGGCCGACACATCGGGCAACCTGATTTACCGTTTGACCGCGCGGAATTTCAACCCGGAATGCGCTGCAGCTTCGAAATTCACCGTGGCTGAAGTGGAAGAGATCGTGGAAGTGGGTGCGCTGGATCCAAATTTTATTCATACCCCCGGCATTTACGTGCAGCGCGTGGTGTTGAATGCCAATCCTGAAAAGCGGATTGAAAAACGAACCTTGTCCACCACGGCACAATAAGGAGAACAACAATGGCGTGGAATCACGATCAGATGGCGGCACGTGCCGCGCAGGAATTGCAAGACGGTTTTTATGTGAATTTGGGCATTGGTTTGCCCACCTTGGTGAGCAACCACATTCCTGACGGTATGGATGTGATGTTGCAAAGCGAGAACGGCTTGCTGGGAATCGGCCCGTTTCCGACCGAGGAGCAGGTGGATGCCGACCTGATCAATGCAGGCAAACAAACTGTGACTACATTGGCCGGCTCTGCCTTTTTTTCCAGTTCGGAATCCTTTGCGATGATACGCGGCGGGCACATCAACTTGGCTATTTTAGGTGCGATGCAGGTGAGCCAGAAGGGCGACTTGGCCAACTGGATGATTCCAGGCAAGCTGGTGAAGGGCATGGGCGGCGCCATGGACCTGGTGGCTGGCGTATCCCGGGTGATTGTGTTGATGGAACACGTGGCGCGCAAAAAAGACGGTACAACTGACCTGAAAATACTGCCCGAATGCACTTTGCCCCTGACTGGCAAGGCCGTGGTTAACCGCATCATCACTGACTTGGCGGTCATGGACGTCACCAACGCAGGCTTGAAGGTGCTTGAAATTGCACCCGGTGTAAGCAGGGAAGAACTGCAGGAAAAAACCGGCTGTGAACTGGTGTTTGGTTAATGTTTGGTTAAGTTCGCTGGCATGGACCAAGCGTGCTCAGTTATAATTCCGGTTTCCAACAGCGCGCAATTTCCTGAATTGTGCGCCCAACTGAGCGCCGCTTGGCACCATGACCAAATATGTATTCGTAACCGGCGGGGTAGTCTCGTCCCTTGGCAAAGGCATTGCCGCAGCATCATTGGCCGCGATTCTCGAAAGTCGTGGCCTGAAAGTCACCATGCTCAAACTGGACCCCTACATCAACGTAGACCCAGGCACCATGAGCCCGTTCCAGCACGGTGAGGTTTTTGTAACCGAAGACGGCGCAGAAACCGACTTGGACTTGGGCCACTATGAGCGCTTCATCTCCACGAAGATGAAGAAGTCCAACAACTTCACCACTGGCCAGATTTACGAGTCTGTGCTGCGCAAAGAGCGCCGTGGTGAATACCTGGGCAAAACCGTACAGGTTATTCCGCACATCACCAATGAAATCCAGGCCTTTATTGAAAAAGGCGCACGCGCTGCCTGGGGCGGTGAAACTGATGTGGCCATTGTTGAAATTGGCGGCACGGTGGGCGACATTGAGTCGCTGCCATTCCTGGAGGCCGTACGCCAGATGAGCCTGCGTTTGGGCCGCAACAGTGCATGTTTCGTGCACCTGACCCTGGTGCCTTTTATTGCTTCAGCAGGTGAGTTGAAAACCAAGCCAACGCAGCACAGCGTACAAAAGCTGCGTGAAATCGGTATCTTCCCCGATGCATTGCTTTGCCGCGCAGACCGCCGAATTCCCGATGATGAACGGGCCAAAATTTCCATGTTCTCCAACGTACAGTTGGAGGCTGTTATTTCGGTGTGGGACGCAGACACCATCTACAAAATCCCGGCCATGCTGGAAGCGCAAAAGCTTGACGACATTGTTCTGGAAAAGCTGAATATTGAAGCGCCAAGGGCAGACCTGTCCAAGTGGGCCGAGATTGTGTACGCGCAGGAAAACCCGGCGCAGAACATCACCATTGGCATGGTGGGCAAATATGTTGATCTGACCGAATCCTACAAGTCACTGATCGAGGCCTTGAATCACGCTGGTCTGCACACCCGCACCAAGGTCAATATCAATTACATTGATTCCGAAGAAGTTGAAGCGGCTGGAACCGAAGTGCTGAAAAAGCTGGATGCTATTCTGGTTCCCGGTGGCTTCGGAAAGCGCGGTACGGAAGGCAAGATCAAGGCCATTCAATACGCCCGTGAAAACAAGGTGCCTTATCTGGGAATCTGCCTGGGTATGCAATTGGCCGTGATCGAATTTGCACGGCACTGTGCAGGCTTGCCGAAAGCCAATTCCACCGAGTTTGACAGCCAGGCTGACACGCCCGTGGTTGCCTTGATCACTGAATGGAAAGACAGCACCGGCAAGGTTGAATTGCGCACTGATCAATCCGACTTGGGTGGCACCATGCGCCTTGGGTCTCAGCGTTGCCCGATCAAGCCGGGTACCCTGGCTGAGTCCATTTATGGACCAGAGGTCAACGAGCGCCATCGCCACCGCTATGAAGTGAACAACAACTTCGTGCCACGGCTGGAAGCCGCTGGTTTGCGCATTTCAGCCCGCACACCCACTGAAGATTTGCCTGAAATCATGGAGTTGCCCGAGCACCCCTGGTTTTTTGGCGTGCAGTTTCACCCCGAGTTCACCAGTACACCGCGTGACAGCCATCCCTTGTTCCTGGCCTACGTAAAAGCCGCGTTGGCCCATAAGTTGGGCAAAGCGTTATAAGCTGGATCTAACAGGAGAACATCATATGAAACTTTGCAATTTTGAAGTGGGTCTGGACAAACCGTTTTTCTTGATCGCAGGTCCCTGCGTGATCGAGAGTGAACAGATGGCCATGGACACCGCCGGGCAACTCAAGGAAATTTGTGAGTCGCTGGGCGTGCCATTCATTTATAAAAGCTCGTATGACAAGGCCAACCGCAGTTCTGGAAAAAGCTTCCGTGGCCTGGGTATGGAAAAGGGTCTGGATATTCTGGCCAATGTCAAAAAAACCTTGAACGTCAATATTTTGACTGACGTGCACGCCATTGAAGAAATTGGTGCGGTGGCCAGCGTGGTTGATGTGCTTCAAACGCCAGCCTTCCTGTGTCGCCAAACTGACTTTATCGAAGCGGTGGCCACATGTGGCAAACCCGTGAACATCAAGAAAGGCCAGTTTCTAGCCCCGGGTGACATGGTGAACGTGGTGGACAAGGCCCGTGCAGCATCCATCGATGCGGGCGGTGATGGCAAGAACATCATGGTCTGCGAGCGCGGTGTCAGCTTTGGTTACAACAACCTGGTGTCTGACATGCGCAGCCTTGCTATTATGCGAAACACGGGTTGCCCAGTGGTTTTTGATGCCACGCACAGTGTTCAGTTGCCGGGCGGGCAGGGTACAGTGTCAGGCGGCCAGCGAGAATTTGTGCCCGTGTTGGCACGGGCTGCCGTGGCTGTGGGTATTTCAGGTTTGTTCATGGAAAGCCATCCTGACCCGGCCAAGGCCATGTCAGATGGCCCCAATGCGTGGCCTTTGCCGCGTATGAAAGCGCTGTTGACCACTTTGCAAGCACTGGACCGGTTGGTGAAATCAGCCCCATTGGCTGAAACCGACTTGATGCGGTAAGCAAGTCGAACAGAAACAAGAATTTAATCCATCCAAGAGGAAATTATGAGCGCGATTGTTGACGTGATTGGCCGTGAGGTGATCGATTCCCGTGGAAACCCCACTGTGGAATGTGACGTGTTGCTGGAGAGCGGCGCGATGGGACGTGCGGCGGTGCCTTCCGGTGCTTCCACAGGTTCACGCGAGGCCGTGGAACTTCGCGATGGCGACAAGTCCCGTTATCTGGGCAAGGGTGTTTTGCGCGCTGTTGAAAACATCAATACCGAAATTTCAGAAGCCATTTTGGGTCTGGATGCACAGGAACAAGTGTTTCTGGATCAGAACCTGATTGATCTGGATGGAACTGAGAACAAGTCTCGCCTGGGTGCCAACGCCACTTTGGCAGTTTCAATGGCTGTTGCACGCGCGGCTGCCGAGGAAACCGGTTTGCCCTTGTACCGTTACTTCGGCGGCATGGGTGGCATGAGCCTGCCTGTGCCCATGATGAACGTGATCAATGGCGGCGCACACGCGAACAACAACCTGGATTTGCAAGAATTCATGATCTTGCCAGTGGGTGCACCGTCCTTCCGTGAAGCGATTCGTTATGGCGCAGAAGTATTCCACGCCTTGAAAAAAATCATTCATGACAAGGGTATGTCCACAGCTGTGGGCGATGAAGGTGGTTTCGCACCTTCCGTGGCCAACCATGAAGCCGCCATTCAGATGATCATTCAGGCGATTGAAACCGCTGGTTTTGAGCCAGGCACGCAAGTGGCCTTGGGTCTGGACTGTGCTGCTTCCGAGTTTTACAAGGGCGGCAAGTACAAGCTGGCCGGTGAAGGCATGGAGCTGAGCTCGCAAGAGTTTTCACACCTGCTGGAAAGCTGGTGCAACAAGTACCCCATCATTTCCATTGAAGACGGCATGGCCGAGGACGATTGGGAAGGTTGGGCTTACTTGTCCAAAACATTGGGCCGCAAGGTGCAGTTGGTGGGTGATGATTTGTTTGTGACCAACACCAAAATTCTGGCGCAAGGCATTGAAAAGAACATTGCCAACTCAATCCTGATCAAGATCAACCAGATCGGTACATTGACCGAAACTTTCGCAGCCATTGAAATGGCCAAGCGTGCGCGTTACACCGCGGTGATTTCACACCGTTCCGGTGAAACTGAAGACAGCACGATTGCAGACATCGCCGTGGGTACGAATGCCATGCAAATCAAGACTGGTTCCATGAGCCGTTCAGACCGCATCGCCAAGTACAACCAGTTGTTGCGCATTGAAGAAGACTTGGGCGATATCGCTTACTACCCAGGTCGTTCAGCCTTCTACAACCTGGATTAATCGGCACCAATCAAAGGCGGCCCCGCTTCTGCGGGGCTTTCTTGTATATGAACCCCAGGCTGATCTCGATCGTTCTTTTTGCCCTGCTGCTTTTGCTTCAATACCCCCTGTGGTTTGGCAAAGGCGGGATGTTGCGCGTCAATGATTTGCAGCAGCAGCTGGATGAGCAAAAGCAGGTCAATGAGGGATTGCGACTTCGCAATCAGCAACTTGAAGGGGACGTGCGAAGTTTGACCGAAGGTGTTGAAGCGATTGAAGAGCGTGCCCGCAATGACTTTGGCATGATCAAGAAAGACGAGGTGTTCATTCAGTTGATCGAGCCACGTGCTGAATCCGCCAGCACGATTAGCCCCAAACCGTCTGCTCCCCAATAACAGGGAGACTGCGCAGCTTTGGATTTATTCCCAAGCTGCTCTCCGATTGATCAATGCAAAGTGGGTGGACCTGATTCGGGCGGGGTTGTCGAAGTGTCGCTGAACAGCTCGTCGCACTCGTCGCGGGTGAATGAATAATTCGCATTGCAAAAATCGCATTGAATTTCTACTGTCGGGTTTTCAGACAACGCATCATTCAATTCTGTTTGCCCCAGGGATACCAGCATTCTGCTGACCTTGTCGCGTGAGCAAGTGCATTCGAAATGCACAGGCCGTTCGGCCAGTCCACTTGGGTCTTCTTCCCAGAACAATCGGCGTGCCAGTTCATCGGTGTCAGTGGCGAGGTGCTCATCGCTTTGCACCGTGCCCACCAGGGCTTTCAGCCGGTCCCAACCATCGGCATCAAATTCACGGGTGGACACCACGCCGCCGTGTTGTGGCATTTGCTGCAGCATCAGACCTGCTGCGGTTGTTGAATCCGCATTTAAAACCAGGTGTGTTTCAAGCTGTTCGCTGCTGTGCATGTAGGCTTCCAGCGAATCAGCCACTGTGTGGCCTGCCAAGGGCACAATGCCTTGATAGGGCGCTTGCCCAGGTAGCCTGTTGCGCGGGTCAAGAATAATGGCGCAAATGCCTTTTCCGCTGGCATTGACCAGATCCTTGAACGTACTGTTGTCCGCAATGACCGCGTTTTCCGCGAGTTTTACGGTGGCCCGCAAGCCCAGGCGGCTGTTGCATTCTGCCACCAGCAAACGAATGGGGCCATCACCCTGAATCTGAATGATCAGGGAGCCTTCGAACTTCAATGACGCAGACAACATGGCGCTCGCTGCCACCAGTTCCCCCAATACCTTTTGCACGGCGGTGGGGTAGCTGTTGTTGCTGACCACCCGTTGCCATGCGTCGGTGAGTTGTACCAAGTGGGCGCGGCAGCTGGATTGATCAAAAATCAGGGTGCGTAATGTGTCTGTCATGGGTACAAAATGTTAGTCGTCAATTTTTTCAAGCGTGTCCTTGAACAGCTTGGCTTTTTGCACATAGAAAGCAGCGCCGATCAGGCGCGCCACTTCCTCGTCATTCAAGGTGCGGATGACTTTGCCAGGCGACCCCACTACCAGCGAGCGGTCAGGAATTTCCTTGCCCTCGGTGATCAGTGCGCCGGCGCCGATGATACAGTTTTTTCCGATCTTCGCACCGTTCAGTACCACAGACCGTATGCCAATCAGACTGCCTTCGCCAATAGTGCAACCATGCAGGCAGGCTTGGTGGCCCACGGTGACATTCTTGCCCACCACCATGGGGTAGCCAATGTCGGTGTGCAACACGGCACCTTCCTGCACATTGCTCCCTTCCATGATGTGAATCAGCTCGTTGTCGCCCCGAATGGCGGCAAAGTCCCACACCGATGTGTTCTCGTCCAGTTGCACTTTGCCAATGATGCTGGACATCTCCGCCACATAGGCGCTGGGGTGAACGGTGGGCGCTTGCCCGTTGATTTTGTACTTCGCCATATTCGTCTCCTGTTTTCAAGTATGCCTTTGGCTGTTTGGCTTAAAATAACATGCATCGAAGCTTTCGCAGTGTAGCCATGGGCAGTGAACAGGAACTTACGTTAAGGCGGGCTGCATTGCAGGCGCTGGAATGTGCAAATGCGCTTGAAAAAGTTCAGCTTGTACATGCCATTGAAGCGGGCTTGCCTTTGGGTGAAAGGGATGTTCTGCATTCGACAGTGGGGCGCCCCCAGCAGCCCGAGCTGGTGCACCCGTCACGCGTACCCACCCGCAAGTTGGCCCATCCGGAAGGGCGGGGCATCTTGCTGCATTCCCTGGCGCACATTGAATTCAATGCCATCAACCTGGCGCTGGATTTGCTGGTGCGTTTTCCTGACATGCCCCCGCAGTTTTACGCCGACTGGCTTAAAGTGGCCAAGGAAGAAGCCTACCACCACACCTTGCTGTGCAGTCGCCTGGACGCACTGGGGTTGAGCTACGGCCATTACCTGGCCCATGATGGGTTGTGGCAAATGGCCGAAAAAACCAAGGGCAGTTTGCTGGCCCGCTTGGCCTTGGTACCCCGTTTGCTGGAGGCGCGTGGGCTGGATGTGTCGCCTGCCATTCGTGAAAAACTGGCTGCGGTGGGTGACACGGAAAGTGCGGAAGTATTGGACATCATTTTGCGTGACGAAATTGGCCATGTGGCCATTGGCAACCGCTGGTTCAATGAAATATGCCACAATGAATCACGCGACCCGATTGAAGCATTCGAGACTTGTTTGCGCGAATACACCGCACCACAACCTCGATCGCCTTTCAATTTCAAGGCCCGCGCGCAGGCTGGTTTTTCAGAAGAAGAATTGGCCTGGTTGATGCAAGTTGAATTGGAGCAGTCTGCCCAATAAGCAGGCCGCAAAAGCATGAGTACAGCAGCACATCTTGATTGGAGCGATCCGCACCTCATTAACGCGGATTTGCACTGTCATTCCACCACGTCCGACGGAACCCTTTCCCCTGAGGAGCTGGCTGCGCGCGCAGCAGCCAATGGCGTGCAAATCTGGTCCCTGACGGATCACGATGAAGTTGGCGGCCTGGCCCGCGCGGCCAAAGCGGCTGCCGAGCACAACATGATTTTCGTGCCCGGTGTGGAAATTTCCGTCACATGGTCTGCAGTCACCCTGCACATTGTGGGCCTGAATGTGGATTACGTGGATTCGCCTTTGTCCAAGGGGCTGGCCAGTGTGCGCAGCGGCCGCACCGAGCGTGCGAAGGAAATGTCGCGCCAGCTTGAAAAGGCAGGCATTGAAGGGGTTTACGAAGGGGCGCTGAAATATGTGGGCAATCCGGACCTGATCAGCCGTACCCACTTTGCCCGTTGCCTTGTTGAGCGCAAAGTATGCGTGGACATTCGGGATGTGTTTGAGCGTTTCCTCACCCCCGGTAAGCCGGGCTATGTGCCGCATGAATGGGCCAGCCTGAAGCAGGCCGTGGAGTGGATTCTGGATTCCAACGGATTGCCTGTGATTGCCCACCCGGGACGCTACGATTTGAAGCCCATGCAGATGGATGAACTGGTTGAACAGTTTGTCAAGCTCGGTGGGGTAGGAATTGAAGTGGTTACCGGTAGCCACACCACGGACCAATATGCCACCTACGCGCGCAAATCTGTACGCTGCGGGTTGAAGGCATCACGGGGTTCGGATTTTCATGGCCCCAACGAATCAAGGGTTAATTTGGGTGAATTGCCCCGTCTGCCAGACGGTTGCGTGCCAATCTGGGATAATTGGGGCAAGTTGTTCAGTTAACAGGATTCCCATTGCCCCAGTTATTCAACGTACACCCTGAAAATCCGCAAGCCCGTTTGTGCAAACAGGCGGCAGACCTCATTAATGGGGGTGGAATTGCCGCCATTCCCACTGACAGCTGCTATGCCTTGGTGTGTCACATGGATGACAAAAACGCGGTGGAAAGACTGCGCAGGCTCAAGGGTATTTCAGAGAAGCAGCACTTGGCCCTGCTGTGCAAGGATTTGAGTGAACTGGGCAGCTATGCCAAGGTCAACAACGTGCAATACAGGTTGTTGAAATCCGTGTTTCCTGGCCCTTATACCTTCATTCTGGAAGCCACCAAGGAAGTGCCGAAACGCCTGTCCCATCCTTCCAAGAAATCCATTGGTTTGCGCGTACCTGCCCATGCAGTGGTTCAGGCCATTCTCGAGCACACGGATGGTGCCCTGATCGCCACTACCCTTCAGATGCCCGGCATGGAAGAGCCTGCGCGCAGTGGCTGGGAAGCTCAAGAGGCAGTTGGCAATGATGTTGACCTGATTGTCGATGATGGCGAATACTGCGGCGCTTTTCCCACCACCGTGATTGACTGGACTGGCGAGGACCCCGTAGTGGTCCGCGTCGGGGCTGGTCCGTTGACGGGGTCGCTTGAGCCCGTGAACATTGAAGAACAGGACGAACTGTAATGGATTCAAGCATTATTCAAACCATTGCGGTGTATGCACTGCCGGTGTTGTTTGCCATCACGCTCCATGAGGCTGCACACGGCTATGTGGCGCGTATGTACGGCGACAAAACCGCCATGTATGCAGGGCGCATTACCTTGAATCCCTTGAAGCACATTGACCCGATTGGAACTATTCTGGTGCCAATTGCGATCCTGGTGTCGTCCAGCCTGATGGGCATTGGCGCATTCCTGTTTGGTTGGGCCAAGCCGGTGCCAGTGAATTTTAATAATCTGAACAATCCCAAGAAAGACATTCGCTATGTGGCCTTTGCTGGGCCTGGCGCGAATTTCGTGATGGCCTTGATGTGGGCGCTCGCATTGAAGCTGCAATTCGTCACCGGTTTGAATGAGCTCTTCTTTGAAGAAATGGCCAAGGCGGGCATTGTTGTAAACCTGGTGCTGGCTGCGCTGAACCTGCTGCCTATCCTGCCGCTGGACGGAGGGCGCATTCTGTTCAGCTTGCTGCCCAGTTCTGCAGCGTACAGTTTCAGCAGGACCGAGCCCTATGGCATGATCGTGCTCATCGCATTATTGATGCTGGGTATTTTGCCCATGTTCATTCAACCCATCGTGAGTGCCGGGTTGGGCGCATTAACTTTCTTGTTTAACTTTTAAATCACCATGTTTCCTGAACGCGTATTGTCGGGCATGCGCCCCACCGGTTTGTTGCACCTTGGCCATTATCATGGTGTGTTGAAGAACTGGGTGAAACTCCAGAACGAGTTTCCCTGCCTGTTCTTTGTGGCCGACTGGCATGCGCTGACCACGCACTACGAAACCCCTGAAGTGATCAAGGAAAGCGTGTGGGACATGGTGATCGACTGGCTGGCTGCCGGAGTGGATCCCGAGAAGGCAACCCTGTTCATTCAGTCCAAGGTGCCGGAACATGCCGAGCTGCATTTGCTGCTGTCCATGAATACCCCCTTGAGCTGGCTTGAACGTGTGCCCACTTACAAGGACCAGCAGGAAAAGCTGGGCGACAAAGACCTGGGCACCTACGGTTTTCTGGGTTATCCGCTCTTGCAGTCGGCCGATATCCTGATTTACCGCGCCACACAGGTGCCTGTGGGTGAAGACCAGGTTCCACACATTGAGTTGACGCGTGAAATTGCGCGTCGATTCAATCACTTTTACAGCCGTGAAAAATTGCTGGATGCCAAGGGTGCCGAGATTGGGCGCAAGCCGATTCTGCTTGAGCCCAAAGCGCTGTTGACGGAAGCCAGCAAGATGCCGGGCCTTGATGGCATGAAAATGTCCAAGAGCTATCAAAACACCCTGGCCCTGCGCGAAACACCGGAAAACATTTCCCAGAAAGTGCGCAAGATGCCCACAGACCCTGCACGCGTGCGCCGCACCGATCCGGGTGACCCTGCCAAGTGTCCCGTGTGGCAACTGCACGAAGTCTATTCTGACGACAGCACAAAGCAGTGGGTACAGGAAGGCTGCAAGTCAGCCGGTATTGGTTGCATTCAATGCAAGGAACCGATCATTGATTCCATTACCCGTGAACTTGCGCCCATGCGTGAACGCGCAGCCATGTATTCCGATAACCCGGCCTTGGTTCGCAGCATCATCGACCAAGGCTGCGATCGCGCCCGTGCAATGGCCAGCGACACCATGAAAGATGTGCGCAAGCACATGGGCCTGGATTATGCCTGACATGGTCCACCACCACACCAATCCAGCCATGGCGCCGTCGCCCTGGGTTCGCAGTTGTGTTGAAGGGTTGGTGGCCACGGGTGCGATCAAACCTGGCCTGCGCGCACTGGACCTGGCCTGCGGCGGGGGGCGTCATGCCCTGTACCTCGCTGGCTTGGGTTACAGCGTGCATGCGGTGGACAAGAACACGCCCGACACCGAGTGGCCAGCCAATGTGGAATTTGAATGCATGGATCTTGAGCAGCCTGATTGGCCGCTTGCAGGGCAGCGTTACGACCTCATCGTGGTAACGAACTACCTGCATCGTCCGCATTTCGAGAACCTTTTGGCCAACTTGAAGTCTGAAAATGCTGTGCTGATTTACGAAACGTTCATGGATGGCAATGCGCAGTTTGGCTCGCCAAGAAGCCCGGAATTTCTTCTGAGGCCAAGTGAGCTTCTGGACCGATTGTCTGGACTGAATATCTTGCGATTTGAACAAGGGTTGCGGGGCACTACAAGCCCTGCAATGATTCAACGGGCCATAGGCATTACAGGCGCTTGGTCTGAGATACAATTTGGAACAATAACACTCACTCAAAGGGATTAAATGATCACTGGCAGCATTGTCGCGATTGTTTCGCCGATGTTTGAAGACGGTTCGCTGGATTATGACAGCTACCGCAAACTCATTGATTGGCACATTGAACAAGGCACCGACTCCATCGTGGCCGTAGGTACCACTGGCGAATCGCCCACTGTGGATGTTGAAGAGCATGGCGAACTGATTCGCGTTGCTGTTGAACAGGCTGCAGGGCGTATTCCGATTATTGCAGGCACAGGCGGCAACTCCACGACCGAAGCGATTGAACTGACGGAATACGCCCGCAAGGTGGGCTCTGCCGCCAGCTTGCAGGTGGTGCCGTATTACAACAAGCCCACGCAGGAGGGGATTTACCTTCATATGCGCAAAGTGGCTGAGGCTGTTGATTTGCCGGTCATTTTGTACAATGTGCCCGGCCGCACTGTGGCTGACATGGCCCATTCCACTGTGGTGCGCTTGAGCAAGGTTGACGGCATTGTCGGTATCAAGGAAGCCACGGGCAATCTGGAACGTGGTGCCTGGCTGATTCGCGACACCTCTCCTGATTTCGCTGTGTACAGTGGAGATGATCCCACTGCAGTGAACTTGATGTTGATGGGCGGGAAAGGAAACATTTCCGTAACTGCCAACGTGGCACCCAAGCTGATGCATGAATTGTGCGCTGCTGCGATGGCAGGTGATGTGAAGACGGCACACGGCTTGAATCTTTCATTGCTGGATTTGCACCAGGCCATGTTTGTGCAGGCCAACCCGATTCCTGTGAAATATGCATTGAGCAAGATGGGCAAGATGGCACCAGGTATTCGCCTGCCACTGACGCGACTGGAATCCGGATTTCACCAAACCGTGGATGGTGCCTTGCGCGCACACCGGTTGATTGACTAAAGATCACTTAAGGCTGTGAAACAAATGGAATTGAACAAGACAACCCCTTTCAAACTGCTAATCATTGCCGCTGCTGTGTCTGCTGCCGCAGGATGTGCCACCTACAAAGAAGCAGTGGAGGGGCAGAAAACCGCCTACAAAACAGCTGAAAAGCGTGAGCTGGGCCTGGAGGTTCCTCCGGACCTGACCGCTCAATCTGCAGATGAGCAGTTTTTGATTCCAGGTGAGTCAGGTTCTGGTTCAGTGTCTGCCTCCTCGTTTTACAGCGGCGGCGCTGCGCGTCCCGCTGGCGCTCGTGTTCAACCTGCAGAACCTGTGCTGGTGGACAGCAAGGACATCAGGATCAAGCGCGTTGGCAATGTACGGTCTCTGGAAGTCAAAATGCCGCCTGAGCAATTGTGGCCCAAGTTGCGCGAGTTCTGGAAGGAAACAGGTTTTGAGCTGTCTGTTGATGACCCAAAAATTGGTTTGATGGAAACGAACTGGGCCGAGAACCGCGCCAATATTCCATTAGACGGCTTGCGTAAAATTATTGGCACGGTGTTCGATGGGGTGTATTCCAGCAACACACGTGACCGTTACCGCACACGAATGGAGCCAGTTGAAGGCGGCGTTGAAATTTTCGTGACCCACCGCGGTATGGAAGAGAACTACACCGATCAATCCCAGTCTGTGATGAAGTGGATGAACCGCCCATCCGATCCTGAACTGGAAGCTGAAATGCTGAACCGCTTGATGGTCAAGTTGACTGGTGATGAAAAAGCTGCTGAAGCATCAGGTCGCCCAGTAGGGCAAGCCCTGATCTCGGTTCAGAAAAAGCCGGATGGCACTGCCATTGTGCTTGCCGAGGATTTCCCTCAAGCATGGCGTCGCGTTGGGTTTGGTTTGGATCGTGCCGGCTTTATTGTTGAAGATCGAGATCGTTCAAACGGTGTGTATTACGTGAAGTACATTCCTGATTCAGCCACCGCAGAGGGTGAAAAGAAAGGCTTTTTTGGCAAGATATTCGGTGGTAACAGCAAAGCAGGGAGCAATTCCTTGAAAGCTGACCAGCGTTTCCAGGTGGTTGTAGCGCCTGAAAATAACAAGTCGACCTTGGTCAAGTTTACATCTGAGCGGGGCGGTGCAGTGGATGCTGCTGTATCTGAAGAAGCCGCGACAAAGCTGGCTGGAAAGCTGCGGTAATTGACGTGAAATTTGCCAGTCTCGGCAGTGGTAGTGAAGGAAACTGCTGGTTGTTTGAGTGTGGGGCCGCGACGGCCCCCACGCGCTTAATGGTGGATTGCGGTTTCGCCGTGAAAGAAACCGTTGCGCGTCTTGATCGAGTCGGTGTGCAACCTGATCAAGTCGACGCGATTGTTGTAACTCACGAGCACGGTGATCACATTGGCGGTGTTTTTAAATTCAGCCGCAAGTTTGGAACCCCTGTGTACCTGACTCATGGTACCTGGAGAGCCGCGTTGCGTTCACGGTTAACTGACCCAGACTACCTGGAAACGGGCAGGGTGATCCTGATTGACAGCCACAATCCTTTTCCGATCAAAAAGCTGACTTTGCATCCTTTTCCTGTTCCGCATGATGCTGCCGAACCAATCCAAATGCTGATTGAATCCAGTGCAGGGTTTATAACAGGTATTCTGACCGATTGTGGCAGCGCTACAGCGCATTTGGTAGGTATGTTGAACCGAGCCCATGCCTTGATCCTCGAATCCAACCACTGCCCGGAAATGCTGTCCAATTCGCCTTATCCACCCAGCCTGAAAAAAAGAGTCAGTGGAGATTACGGGCATTTGAGTAATCAGGTTGCTTGCGACATCTTGAGGAGGCTGAATTCAGGCAACTTGCGGTTTGTGGTGGCAGCGCATTTGAGTAAAACAACCAACTGCAGGGATGTGGTGCAGGACATGTGGCACGAGGTGCTCAGCCCAAGGGGCATTGCATTTGATATCGCTTGCCAGGAAGCTGGGTTCGCCTGGAGAAGTCTTGATCCGGCTGCGCTGGCTGCATGAACAGAATCATTACTTTTTTTGAGTGAATTCAAGCCGCTGAATTCACCGCTGAATTGGCACCGGCCTATAAAAAAAGCCCCAAACTTTCATTTGGGGCTTTTTTACATTCAAGCGCTTGTTAAAGGCGCATTGAAATTACTTCTTTTCTTCAACAGGAGCAGCTGGTGCTGGCTCAGCTGCTGGAGCTGGTTCAGTTGCTGGAGCAGCAGGAGCAGCTGGTTCCATTGCAGGAGCAGCAGGAGCTTGTTCAGTTACTGCTGGTGCTGCTGGTTCAACTGGAGCTGCTTCTTCTTTCTTGCCACAAGCGGCCAAAGCAACAGCGAACAAAGATGCGATCAAAATTGAATTTTTCATGTTTATTCCTTTTGGGGTCACGAACTAGGCGCCGATTCAAGCGCCTTTTTTAGAGCAAATAGGCTCACAAGAGAACCCAGAATCACCCATTTTCCTGCTGGGTGTTCAAGCACTCAAGCGGAAAACTCTGCAAATTTTAACGAATAGCCTGTCAAATTCAAGTCATTGTTTCGACCTTATTTTGGAGGCAAAATTCTATTGACTTTGCCGAGTCGTTTCAAATTCTAAATGAAATTAATCACATTAGGGTTTCCACCCAACCCGCTTTTGCAAAACCAATTAAAAAATACTCGAATTCAGGATTTTTTAAAGCCTTTGCAGCGTCGGATGGCTCCATTTCGCGCTGGTTTGCGAGCATTTGCAGTTGTTTAACGGTAAGTGGAGCCTTCGCGTTGACAACCTCTCCATTGATGAAAAAGGTCTGGTCTTTGAACAACATTTTAGTTTTCATGCTCAAAGCAATTCCGCGCTCGCATAAAACACTGATTATTTCGTGTATTTCCTGATCTTCTGTGTTGTTTACAAAATACACATGCGGTTTGGGTTCAGTGAGCAATGCGCCCATGCTGCAATGGATTTGGTGCGATTCGGCTCCAAAGCGTGCCAAAGAATTCAAACCAAAATTCAGCAAGTCGTCAGGAATTTCTGCTGGGCTCTTTTGAAGGCCTCTGCCCGGGTCTGAAAACAGGCAGTTTGTCATTTCCGGATCTTTGTCGATCTGATCAGCCAAGTCACGAAGAATACCGCTCAGTACCTCTGCCTGCGTCGGTGCCCGAAAGCCGATGCTGAGTGTTGAACAAACCCCTACGGCAGTGCCATCATGTCCATAGTTCGGTGGCAGGTACAGCATGTCGCCTGGTTCAAGAACAAATTCTTCTGTGGGTTTGAAGTCTTTGAGGATTTTCAGCGGCACGTCTTCTTCAAGGTTCTTGTTTTGAAGCGGGCCGATTTTCCATCGACGCTGTCCATGCATCTGGAGCAGAAACACATCGTAGGAATCGTAATGTGGCCCAACACCTCCGCCATCGCTCGCCAGGCTGAGCATGACGTCATCCAGGCGTGCATCAGGTATGAATCTGAACAACTGAAGAAGGTCATAGGCTTCTGGTAAGTGGTGGTCAATGCCTTGTACCAAGACAGTCCACGCCTTCTTGTTCATGGGCGGCAATTCGTCGAACGGACCGTGTTCCAGTGTCCAGCCGGTTTTGCCATGCTGGATCAGCCGGCTTTCGATGTCTTCATCCGAGGCCATTTCCGCAATGGTGTCGAAATCGCACAAGGGTTCGAAATCGGGAAAGGCCTGCCGGAACAACTTGGGTTTTTTATGCCAGTGTTCCCGCATGAACTGTTCTACGGAAAGGTCTGCAATTTGTTTGAGGGGTTTAATCATTGGCTTGTTGGTTCAATTTGGGCGATTTGTGGATTACGGGTATCATAGGCCACCTTAAAAGACTGCCCACTGTTGGGGCGCTGATTTCTGGAGTTATGTACGATGATTGTTGAGCACGGCACGGTGGTTACCCTTGATTTTGAGCTGCGTGATGCGCAGGGTGAACTGATTCAGGAACACGGTGGTGAGCCGATCGTTTACCTGCATGGCAGTGAAAATGAAGTGTTCCCAAAGTTGCAGGAAGCCGTGGACGGCAAGGTTGTGGGCGACGAGGTGTTCGTTCAGCTTGAACCCGAAGATGCTTTTGGCGATTTTGATCCCGAATTGATGCGTGTCGAAGACCTGGACAGCTTTGGCGAAGACCTGGAAATCGGCATGCAGCTTGAGGAAGTGCCGGTTGAAGACGAAAATGAGCCAGACGAACAGGCCACGGAAGAGAACACGGGTTTTGGTCGTGTGTGGACAGTGACTGACATCGCGGAAGGCAAAGTGGTACTGGATGGCAATCATCCATTTGCAGGCATGGCCTTGCGTTACCACCTCAAGGTGTTGGACATTCGCTCAGCCAACGAGGAAGAAAAGGCGCAAGGGGCAGCAGCGCAATCTCTGTTCAGCGTGGCACCCAACCCGGGTGCGCACAAGCTGAACTAAGGCTTGGTCTAATTGGCTGGGTTTGTACCCTGGGTGATGCTGTTAACCTGAAACGGCTTATCAGTACCCGGGGTGACTGTCACCTTGACCCAGGAATTCACCAACGGGTGTCCCCAGCCTTCCAAGCGAAAAAACAGTGCATCTGTTCCTGATGTACCACCGAATTTCTTCAACGAAGGTTTGTCCCATTTGAAACGGTGTGTGTCGCCATGCACCAACAGCACAGGGCGTTTGGTCGCGTCGATGTACTTGACCAGGCGAACCATGAAATTCTTGTACCCATTGCTGAACAGGCCCGCAGAACCATCGATCGGATTGCCTTGAATGGCGATCACGGTTTCAGTGGGTGTATCAGCGCCACCGACACTGAACGCTTTTTCGGCATCAACCAGCCAGGCGTCAATCGCTTTTTCCCGAACGTTGAAAAGGCGCTGCACCTCGGCCTTGCTGGTTTTTCGCGAGGAGGGGTGATCCAGGTCGTTGTTGCTGCCCGGGATGTTCAGGCTGATGAAAAGCGTGCTGCCGTGACGCCACATGAGGTGTTCGGGAAACGGTGCCGATGTTTGCTGACGCACAGGAAATCTGTTTTTCCCCAGTGAGGTAGGTTGACCAAATGCCAGCTTTCTGAGGTAAGCCAGTCGCTCCTGTGAATCAAACCCGCCATTGGAGGCACGGTGGCAATCTGTCCACTCGTTGTCGCCAGGTACAAAAAGTAGGGGTTTCTCACTGCGTTGAAGTTGCTCAATGCGACGTGTGAGCAATTCGTTGGTGCAGGGTTCCCCTCCACCCTTGATGTCGCCGACATGCAGCACCCACTGCACATTCGAATCCTGGTTCATGTGTTGAATCAGGCTGTCTGTCGCTGTTTCAAGCAGGTTGTTGTAGGGCTGATCGCCCATCAGGGCAAAGCTGAACGGCGTGGCTTTGGCTTGCTGAATCGGCATCAATGCCAGCCAAGCCACAGCGAGTGTCCACAGCAAACTTCGACAGCTTTCTGCCAATTTCCGGATAACCATTAACCCTGTAATCCTTTCAATTGAAAAACAAGTTGCAATGCGTCTCTTGGACTCAGTTCATCAGGATCAGTTTCATTGAGCTTTTCGAGAATCAGGTTGATGCTGTGCGCGCTGGCTGATGGTTCAGCTTCAGCTTGTTCAGTTACGTCAAACAGATCGACTTGGGCGGTCATGGCGCGTTTTTCAGCTTCAAGCTGGTCCAGGCGCTTTTGGGCGTTTTTCACAACCAGGGCCGGAAGCCCCGCCAGTTTGGCCACTTGCAAGCCATAGCTTTGGCTGGCTGGCCCAGCTTCTATGCGGTGCAAAAACACCAATTTGCCCTGGTGCTCGGTGGCTGACAAATGTACGTTGAACACGCTGTCCAGTTCATTGCCCAACGCCGTGATTTCAAAATAATGTGTGGCGAACAGGGTCAGGCATTTGTTGGTGTTGGCCAGGCGCTTGGCGATTTCCCAGGCCAGAGACAGGCCATCAAATGTGGAAGTGCCCCGCCCAATTTCATCCATGATGACCAGGCTTTGCGCGGTGGCCTGTCGAACAATGGTGGCAGCTTCAGTCATTTCCACCATGAAGGTGGAGCGGCCACCGGCCAGGTCGTCAGACGCCCCAATGCGGGTAAAAATTCGGTCGAGCAGGCCAATTTGCGCTGAAGCTGCCGGCACAAAACTGCCCATGTGGGCCAGCAACGCAATCAGCGCCGTTTGGCGCATGTAGGTGCTTTTGCCGCCCATGTTGGGACCGGTAATCAAGGCCATGTGTTTGCCGGGGTAGAGGGCGCAGTCATTGGGGGTGAACTGTTCCACCTGCACTTCGAGCACGGGGTGTCGGCCTTGCTGAATGTTCAGCAGCGCATGTGGCACCATGTGCGGCCGAACCCAATTGGCTTCAAAGGCCACAATGGCCAGCGCCGCCAGTGCGTCCAGTTCAGACAGTTCCTTGGCGCAGCGCTGCAGAAATGGTGTGAACTGGCCCAGCCAAATCATCAGATTTTCATAAATGACTTTTTCAAGATTCAAGGCCTTGTCTTTGGCGGACAGGGCTTTTTCCTCGAAGGCTTTCAATTCTTCGGTGATGTACCGCTCGGCGTTTTTCATCGTTTGCCGGCGGATGTAGTGCGCGGGCACTTTGTCGGCCTGGGCGCTACTCACCTCGATGTAGAAACCATGCACCCGGTTGAATTCAACTTTCAGGTTGGCAATGCCTGTGGCCTGGCGTTCCTGTTTTTCCAGTTCAATCAGGAATTGGCCGCTACCGGTCTGAATGTTGCGCAACTCATCAAGTTCAACATGGTAGCCGTCTGCAATCACGCCGCCATCCCGAATCAGCACGGGTGGGTTGTCAGCCAAGGCCTGTGTCAGTTCTGCCAGCAATTCTGGCGGCGATTGCAAGGCTTGCAACACCAAGTCGAATTCGCCATCGCCAAAGCTGCGAATCAAGTCTGCCACTTGCGGCAGGGCCTGCAGGCTTTCCCGCAAGGCCAGCAGATCCCGGGGTTTGGCAGTTTGCATGGCCACACGGCTGCTGATGCGCTCAATGTCGGCCATGGATCGAAGTGTTTTAACCAACCCGAAACAGGCAGGGTCGGGTGCATTGCCCAGCGTACCGAGCAGGTGTGCGATTTTGCTTTGCCGGGCTTCGATGTGGGCAATATTACGCAAGGGCTCCAGTAGCCATTGCCTGAGCCTGCGGGCACCCATGCCACTGCCGGTCCTGTTCAGGCGGGAGAACAGGGTAGGCGCGGCTTCTCCACGCAGGGTTTCGGTGAGCTCCAGGTTGCGCCGTGCTGCTTCGTCCAGTACAAGAAAGTCGCTTTCATGTTCAACCTGAATGTCTGAAACATGTTTGAACGTGTCTGTGCTGAGATGGGTTTCCTTGGCGTACTGCAAGGCGGCGCCCATGGCGGGTACCGCGAGTTTGGCATGTTGCAGCTCCAGGCTCTCGAGATTGGCAGCCTGCAAAACCGTTTGCAAATGGGTTTGGGCAAAGCCCGCATCAAAGTGCCAGGCCGGGCGCTCAATAGTGCCGGTGATTTGGCTTTGCTGGGCCCAGTTGCGGTTGTTCACCAGAACCTCGGCCGCATTGAAGCGGCTAAGGTGTGCGGCAAGCGCGCCTGAATCGCATTCCAGCAAACGAACAGAACCAGCAGACAAGGCCAGACACGCCACGCCCCAGTATTTGCCATCTTCCGAATACAGGCTGAGCAAGGTTTTGTTTTCCTGATCAGGCAGCAGGGTAGATTCTGTCAAAGTGCCGGGTGTGACCACCCTTGCCACCTTGCGTTCCATGGGGCCTTTGGTTGCGCCTGGAATGCCGACCTGCTCGCAAATGGCCACCGAATGGCCCAGTGCAACCAGCTTGGCCAGGTATTGATCGGCCGCATGAAACGGAATTCCAGCCATCGGAATGGGTTGGCCGGCCGACTGACCTCGGTGGGTCAGGGTGATGCGCAGCAGTTGTGCGGCCAGTTGCGCGTCATCGAAAAACAGCTCGTAGAAATCGCCCATGCGATAGAAGAGCAGCTTGTCGGGGTATTCCGCCTTGAGCGTGAGGTACTGCTGCATCATCGGCGTGTGGTTTTCAAACGCCTGTGATGCAGCCTGATTGTTGGTGTTCGCGGAACGGGTCAACTTACTTGAAGCTCAACAGGTATTGAAGCGCTTTGGGGTTGCCGGCAACTGCATTGCCAGTTTCCATGTAGGTGTCATTTCCTTGTGGGTCAGTAATCAATCCACCGGCTTCAGACACCAGCAGTACGCCGGTTGCCAGGTCCCAGGGCTTCAAGCCGAAGCACATGTAACCATCAAGACGGCCACAGGCCACATAGGCGAGGTCAAGAACTGCAGAACCTGATTTGCGGATGCCGGCTGTGCTTTCAGTCAGTGCCAGCATTTTGCGCTTGACGCCCAGTGAGCCTTCATTCTGACCACTTGGAAATGCAAAACCAACCAGAAACTCATTGGGCTTGCTGCGCTTGGATACGCGAATGCGGCGATTGTTCAAAAACGCACCTTCACCCTTGGACGCAGTGAACAAGTCGTTTGTCGCCGGGTTGTACACAACGGCCTGCTGCACATGACCATGAACACGCAAGGCAATGGAAATTGCATAGTGTGGGTAGCCGTGGATGAAGTTGGCTGTGCCGTCGATGGGGTCAATCACCCACTCGTAATCGGATTTGCCGGATGCACCGCTTTCCTCAGCTAGAATGGCGTGATCCGGAAAGGCCTGCTTGAGCACGTCGATAATGACGCTTTCAGCAGCCTGATCGGTTTCTGTGACGAAATCGTTTGGGCCTTTGACGCCGATTTTTACCTGATCGAGGTCAAGCTCCGCTCGGTTGATGATTTTTCCCGCAGCGCGAGCGGCTTTCACCGCCACGTTCAACATCGGATGCATGGCCTTTCCTTTCAATTTGAATACGTTTAACCCGACATTATAAATGACCGCAGCCATTTCCCTTGAATCCATTTCAATAGTTCTAGTAAAAACAAGTCATCCGGGCAATGTGGGTTCGGTGGCCCGGGCCATGAAAACCATGGGATTGTCTGATTTGCGCTTGGTGTCCCCCAAAAGTGTGGACATTTGCAGCGCTGAAGAGGCCATTTCACTGGCCAGTGGCGCAGCTGATGTGCTGGAGAAAGCGCGTATTTATGACACCCTGCCTGATGCGTTGGCTGACCGAAGTGTGGCGTTTGCATTGTCTGCCCGCTTGCGCGATCTTGGCCCTGGTCTGCAAAGCCCGCAAGAAGCTGCCCAAGAGGCATTGGCGCTGACGGGCCAGGGTGTGGGTGCCGCTTTTGTGTTTGGCGCTGAACGCACGGGGCTTAGCAATGACGAGTTGCTGGTGTGCAATCGGCAGGTCACCATTGCCGCCAACCCGGTTTACAGTTCCCTGAACTTGTCGCAGGCCGTACAGATTGTGGCGTATGCCTTGCGCACGGAATGGGCTTCGGGTGTTGAAACTGCTGGTGTTGAAAGCACAGGCTCGGCATCGCTTTCCAGTGTTCTGGAGAAGGGCGACAGGCTGGCCACCGTGAAAGCCGTAGCCGATTTGCAGGCCCACTGGTTGCAAGCCATGGAGGCAGTGGATTTCATCAACCCCGACAAGCCAAAGAAAGTGGTCCAACGTTTGGCTCGCATGCTGGCCAAAACCCCGCTTGAACAGGAAGAAGTCGACATGCTGCGTGGCTTTTTCTCGGATGTCATTCGCGTGGTGGACAACCGCCTGTATCCCCATGAATTTGAGCGCAAGAAGCCCTAGTGCAGCCGTGATACACTGCGGCGACGCCCTGTGGGCATTTCGCAAGCTGCGGATTGCGGCTTGGTAAAAACACTGATTCAAGGTTCTTTCGCACATGTGGATTCGATTACGAGAAGACATCGACACAATTTTGAAAAAGGACCCGGCTGCCCGCGGCAAGCTGGAGGTGTTCCTGTGTTACCCGGGCTTGCATGCCTTGATCTGGCATCGCCTTGCGCACAGGTCATGGTCTGCTGGATTCACCACCCTCGCGCGGTTTTTGTCTCATTTGGGCCGCTTTTTCACGGGCATTGAAATTCACCCTGGCGCCACGATTGGCAGGCGTGTATTCATAGATCACGGGATGGGCGTAGTCATTGGCGAAACTGCAGAAATTCATGACGATGTGACCATTTATCAAGGGGTCACTTTGGGTGGTACATCCCTGGCCAAGGGCAAACGTCACCCAACCTTGGAGAAGGGCGTGGTGGTGGGTGCCGGTGCACAGGTGCTGGGGCCTTTCACTGTCGGTGAAGGCGCAAAAATAGGTTCGAACGCGGTGGTGACAAAGCCGGTGCCCCCAGGGGCTACCGCAGTGGGCAACCCTGCCCGAATGATAGTGAAGGCCGAAGAACGCGCGCCGAGCGACGAACTGACCGGCGCTGCAAAGACCAAGGAAGAATTCTCAGCTTACGGTGTCTCCAAAAATGGCGACGACCCCTTGATCAAGGCCATGCATGGCTTGATTGACCAGGCCATTGCTCAACAGCAGCGCATCGATCAACTGGAAAAATTGTTGAAGAAGGGCAAAACTGATAGCGATTGCGAAGGCGTAGCGGACTGCGAGGAACTGAAAGCCTTGAACAAGTTGGTCGACAACTGATTCTTTCAAGTTCAAGCTGCCCGATTAAATAAAGTCAGGTTGAAGTCACCGTTTGGTAACATTTTGACAAAACCGCCTGTAGGGCGGTTTTTTTCTGGCTGATCGAAGTCCCAGTCGGGTAGCACGATTCTCAAACCCTTGTGAAGTGAAGCCTGTGTACTTTCCGGTTTTTCCGGTGCTTTGCTGTCAATCGTTGGGTGTAGAGCACAACGGTGAGTGTGCCCGTGCAAAATGACTTCGCTTTTGCCCACGTAGTAGCCGTCTGGCCACTTGCCTTGAAAAGACTCCGCAACAGCTTGCAGGTTGGCGTCCATGATGTCCAAAGTACTATTGGCCTTGTGCATTTTGCTTTCGCTGCGTATGGCCTTGGCCATTTCAATTCTTTTTTCAAGGGGTAAGGCCAGTAGATTGGCTTGCCATTTTTCACTGCGACTTTGAACCCGAAATTGCTGGTAGGCCTTGTCGTCTGTGCACAATTGATCGCCGTGGGTGATCAGTACAACATGGTGATTCACCAACAGAAATTCGGGGTCGGGCAGCAGTTCAAGTCCGGCGGATTCCGCAAAATTTTCGCCCAACAGAAAGTCGCGATTGCCGTGCATGAAAAACACCCGAGCCCCTGAGGACTGCGCACTTTGGACAGCGTGTGCAACCCGTTCTGTGGTGCGGTCGCTGTAGTCGTCGCCGTACCACACCTCGAACAGATCACCCAACAGAAACACCAAGGCTCCATCTTGAGCCACACTGGCAAGCCAGTTTTCAAACGCGTCCAGAGTCTTGGGTGTATGTTCAGACAAATGCAGGTCTGATGCAAAAAATGCGGCACCGTGTTGCGGAATTTCGATCAAGGTTTTGCCTGGCAGGGGTTGTAATGAAAAAAGCCCTTTTCACAGGGCTTTTTCAAGGTCAACAAAATTAGATTACTTCGACGCCCTGAATGATCACGTCGTCAACCGGCACATCCTGGTGAAAGCCCTTGGAACCAGTTTTTACGCCGACAATCTTGTCGACGATGTCCTGACCTTCGGTCACTTTGCCGAACACGCAGTAGCCCCAACCTTGTGGAGTTGGGCTCTTGAAGTTCAGGAATTCGTTGTTCTCGACGTTGATGAAAAACTGGGCGGTGGCGGAATGTGGATCATTCGTGCGGGCCATGGCCAGGGTATATTTTTCGTTTTTAAGACCGTTGTCGGCTTCGTTCTTGACTGGGTCTTTGGTTGGCTTCTGTTTCATGCCAGGTTCAAAGCCACCACCTTGAACCATGAAGCCGCGAATCACGCGGTGAAAAATGGTGTTGGTGTAAAAGCCGCTTTTTGCATATTCCAGAAAATTGGCCACTGTGGCAGGTGCTTTTTCGGCGTCGAGGGTGATAGTGATGTCACCAAAATTTGTTTTAAGTTTGACCATGGTTTGTTTTTTCGTTTTTGCAAACGCAGAGGAGATTGAAAAATTGCCGATGCCGGCAGCAAACGCTGAGAACATCGACCACTTGAGAAAAACACGTTTGCTTTGAATCACAGACGAATCCCTTACAGTTTATAGGTGTCTTCCTGAACAATTTGCCAGCGGGTTCCGACCTTCATCCAATACTGCTGTTTCCGGATTTCACCAGACAGTTTGTCAGCCTGTTTGAAGGAAATCAGCATCATGTCCTTGTCGCTGGGATATCGCATCACAGTAAGGTCGTCAATCTTGATTTTGCCAAATGATTTGTTCGCGATCTGATTGCTGCGCTGCCATTCAACAAGACCCAATCCATCGATTTTAACATTGCTCGCGTAGTGATAAATCCCTTTTGAAAAACCTTTCTCAAGGTCTTTTTTCCAGGTGTCAACCATGCGCAGCGCCGCTTTGCGGTGGCTTTGCCAGACTTCAAGTGGCACGAAGTCAAGTCGTTCGCTGATGACGACCTGTGTGTTCCCAATGTCGACAAACTTTTTCAAGGCCAGCAAGTCCTGATTGGCCAATACCACACACCCATCGCTGGCCTTGGGTGGTCTGCTCACGTACTTTTTCGGCACGCCGTGCAGCCAGATGCCGTAGCCGGTTTTTCCCAGCCGTTTGTCCCAGGAGTTTGGATAATCAATAGGCAGGGCCATGGGTCCGTAAAAGTCGGTCAGCTTTTCCTTCGGCAACAGTTCGGTGATGGTATAGACCCCAATGGGAGTGCGTTTGTCGCCTTCCCGAACCTTCACAGCACCCATTTTGCCCTGTGACACATAAAAGTCTGTAACCAGGCGGGGTTGTGGAAATGCGTTCTCGTACAAAAACAGGCGCGACCGGGTTGTGTCCACCAAGATGACGTATCGCTGATCGTCGTGCAGTTGCACCAGTTCAGCGGGCAGCAGGTCACGTTGGGGCCGATCTTTCACGGCCTTGAAACGTGCTATGGCTTCCTCGCGCAATTCTGCAAGGTCGTCGCGCTTGCCGCGGGGTACATTGGGCATGTCCCCAATATTTTTTAGAGGTCTGCCCGATTTCAGCGACAAAATGTCGCCTTTGAGCATGTGTCCGAGGTAAAAATTCGGGAATTCGGTCAGCAGACGGTCTGTGAGCGTGAGTGCACGATCCAGGTCGTGTTTGCTCAATGCGGTGTAAATATCCTCCACCGCACTGTCAATCACAGGTCTGTAAGTTTCATTTTCGAACAATCGACCCGCCAGTGAGCCGGACCGGTTTTGCGAGTTGGAGTATCCAGCCAACTGAAATGAATCAGTTGTGCTGGAGCTCACAAAAGAGGGCGCTGCTGTGAATGTCCAGAATACGAGAGGTAGGGTAAGCCTTGCGCTCCGGGATATCCGCTGTAGCGATCTTTTTGAAAGCATTTAGCCGCCCACCTGCTCGCTGGTGATTTTCCAGGCGCCGTCTTCTTGTTTCATGATCAGCGTTTTGCTGGAAATGTTGTTCAGGCGATTGGAAAAGTAGCTTTGCTTGAATTTGACCACTGCTTCATCCCCAGTGATTGTAATCAATGGGTTTTCAACTACAACGCGAATGGTTTCCTTGCCAACAATGCGTTGTTCACGCATTTTTTCCCAGTTGGCTCGGCTCATTTTTCCGGGTGTATCGAAGTCCCGGCTGTAAGCGCTTAGATAGCCAGAAATGTCTTGATCTGTCCATGCTTTGGCCCAGGCTTCAACAGAGGCCAATACTTGTCTGTCCATACCAATGGTATTGCCTTTCGATTCCGCTGGCTTGCTTGCGGTAATCGCTGCGGTTGGCGCCGGTGTTGTTCTCGACGGTGCTACTGCCACCACTGGCGGGGCAGCTACCACAGGTGCGGGGACTGATACTACGGGCGCAGTGGCTGCCTTTGGTTCTTCCTTGACCACAGGTGGTTTGGGTTCCGGGGCAGGGGCTGGTGCAGGTCGACTTGCAGGCACGGCTGCGGCTGCCACAGCCACAGTTTCAGGCTTGCCGGCGATCAGGTTGCGAACCAGAGACAACTTGGTTTGCGCGGTGGAATTTCTACCATCCAGCTGCAATGCCTTGTCATAAGACTGACTGGCCAGCTTGGCATACACGTCACCCAGATTTTCATGTGCTGTAGCGTAACTGGGGTGCGTGCGAATGGCCATTTCCAGTGCTTCGCGTGCTTTTTCATATTCACCGCGGCCTGCGTACAGCACGGCCAGGTTGTTGTAGGGCTCGGGCAGTTCCGGAAAGTCTTCAGTCAGCTTGGTGAAAATAGTGATCGCTTCAGCGGTTTTGTTGCGTTCAGTCAGAATCAACCCTTTCAGGAAGCGCATTTGCGCGTCGTTGGGGCGATTGGCCAGATATGCGTCTGCCCGCGCCTGGGCCTGTTCAAACTGACTTCTTTGAATGAGTTTGGAGACTTCATCCGCTTCGTCAGCGTGGCTGGGTGCGCCGGCGAATGCCAAACCCATGAGCGCAAACAGCAAGGCATACTTGCTTTTTACGAATTTGCCACTGATTGACGACGTGATTGTTTTTTTTGCCTGCATTCGGTTGCGCCTTTGCGGGGTTACCCGTTTCATCTGATTGGTTGGGAAAAACTCGATCATGCGTAATGATATACTCGACAGCTATTGTAGCAAGCCCCAGAGCGGGTTGGCTTCTGAACGGGGTTTCCTGTCAAATCCTGTCTCAGATTGTAACGCTTTGAACGGCGGTATCCGTCCTTTTTCCGAGTCTCATGAAATCGTCTCTCCAAATTTACAATTCAATTCTAAGGAAAAAGCAGGCATTTTCGCCCCTTGATCCGCAGAACGTCCGGATGTACGTGTGTGGCATGACAGTCTATGACTTCTGCCACCTGGGCCATGCCCGGGTCATGGTTGTGTTCGATTTGCTCAAGCGCTGGCTGCGTGCGTCGGGTTATCCCGTGACGTATGTGCGCAACATCACAGACATTGATGACAAGATCATTCGCCGTGCGGTTGAGAACGGAGAAAGCATCCGCGCGTTGACCGATCGTTTCATCGCAGCCATGCACGAAGATGCCGATGCATTGGGCATTGAGCGGCCCGACCACGAGCCACGTGCTACTGAATATGTGGCAGAAATGCAGGAAATGATTCAAACGTTGATGGACAAGCGTCTGGCTTACCGTGACGATTCCGGCGATGTGAATTTTGCAGTGCGTGCTTTTCCGCAATATGGCCGTTTGTCGGGCAAGAGCCTGGATGAACTGCGCGCCGGGGAGCGGGTCGGCGTTTCGGGCAATAAAAATGATCCATTGGATTTCGTGCTCTGGAAAAGTGCCAAGGCTGATGAACCTGAAGATGCCAAGTGGGAATCCGGTTTTGGCGTGGGCCGCCCCGGGTGGCACATTGAGTGTTCCGCAATGAGTTGCAAATTGCTGGGCAATTCATTCGACATTCATGGTGGAGGTGCAGATCTGCAGTTTCCACACCATGAGAATGAAATCGCCCAAAGCGTGGGGGCCACGGGCGAAGATTTTGCCCAGTACTGGATGCACAACGGTTTTGTGCGCGTTGAAACCAACGGCCAGTCTGAAAAAATGTCGAAATCATTGAACAATTTCTTCACGATTCGCGACATCTTGAAAGTGTATGACGCAGAGGTAGTCAGGTTTTTTATCTTGCGTGCTCAATACCGAAGCCAATTGACCTACTCGGAAGGGCATGTGCAGGACGCAAAATCCGCCTTGGGCCGCTTGTACACTGCTGTGGGTGATGTGCAGGCTGCGGAGGCAATTGACTGGAATCAGGAGTTTGAAGCGCGTTTTGCAGAAGCCATGAACGACGACATGAACACGCCAATTGCAGTGTCGGTCTTGTTTGAAATGGCCAACGAGGTAAACCGCACAGCGGATTCGGCACTGGCTTCCCGTCTGAAAGCACTTGCACAGGTGTTGGGCTTGTTGGGCCGCACCGCGCAGGCCTTTCAGAAAGCTGAAGTGGGGGAACAGGCTGGCGGCTTGGACGAACACGCCATTCAAGTCTTGATTGATGCACGTACCCAGGCCAAAACTGACCGTGATTTTGCCAAAGCCGACGCAATTCGCCAGGAATTGCTGGATGCGGGCGTGGTTCTGGAAGACAAACGGGGTGGTGCCACCGAATGGCGGCGGGCCTGAACCTGAATCTGGATCCACAAGCGCCTGCCTATTGGCAGGAGGCGTGTGCGTCCTTGGCTGTGCAAAGCGCGGTGTGGGCAGATCTGGTCAACCGCCACACCGACCGCGCTCTTCGATCCCGAGGGGCTCCTTTTGAGACCATGCTGCGCTCGCTGGTCGGGCAGCAAATTTCAGTCAAGGCTGCAGAGGCGGTCTGGATGCGGGTAGTGCAAGCCCTGAATGGCCAGTTGACCAGCAAGGCCTTGCTCACTCTGGATGACGATACCTTGAGGGCGACAGGCCTTTCCCGTCAGAAAATTACTTATTCGCGGGCTTTGAGTGAGTTTGAGCAAAAAGGTTTTCTTGATCTCGCTTTGCTCGACAGCATGAATGACGAAAGCTGCACCCGACATCTTTGTGAAATCAAGGGCGTAGGCCGCTGGACAGCCCAGATGTTTTTGATGTTTTGTCTGCGCCGGCCCGATGTGTGGCCAGTGGATGACATTGGTGTGCAGCGCGGTATCTCCCGCCAATTTTTCGAAGGCGAGCCCATCGGACCGAAAGAAGCACTACAATTCGGGGAAAAATTAAAACCTTGGCGCACCGTGGCTGCGTGGTATTTGTGGCGCAGCCTCGATCCCGTTGTGGTTGACTATTAAGAGAGCCTCATGAAGCAAACATTTCTTGATTTTGAAGCACCGATTGCCGAACTTAAGGGCAAAATCGAAGAGTTGCGCCTGGTGCAAGACGGCTCGGCTGTGGATTTGTCGGAGGAAATTCGTCGCCTTGAAGGCAAGAGCGATGTATTGACCAAAGAGCTGTACGGCAAATTGACTCCATGGCAGGTGTCTCAGGTGGCCCGCCATCCGCAACGCCCCTACACGCTGGATTACATTGCTCACGCATTTACTGACTTCCACGAATTGCATGGCGACCGGCATTTTGCTGACGACCCTTCTATTGTGGGCGGTTTGGCTCGGCTGGACGGTGAAAGCGTGATGGTGATTGGTCATCAGAAAGGTCGTGATGTGAAGGAACGCACCTTGCGCAACTTCGGCATGCCGCGCCCCGAAGGGTATCGCAAGGCACTGCGCTTGATGAAAACTGCTGAAAAATTCGGCATTCCGATTGTGACCTTGGTTGATACACCCGGCGCTTACCCCGGAATTGATGCTGAAGAGCGCGGGCAGTCCGAAGCGATTGGCCGAAACCTGATTGAAATGGCACAAATTCAGGTGCCCATCGTCAGTGCCGTGATTGGTGAGGGCGGATCGGGTGGGGCGTTGGCGCTGGCTGTGGCCGACCACGTCATCATGATGGAGTTTGCAACGTATTCAGTGATTTCCCCCGAAGGATGTGCATCCATATTGTGGCGCAGTGCTGAGCGTGCATCCGACGCGGCAGAAGCGCTGGGCATTACTGCCAAACGCTTGCGGGACTTGGGGCTGATTCAGGAAATCGTGAAGGAAAGTTTTGGTGGTGCCCACCGGGACCACGCGCAAACAGCGAGCAACCTGAAAGCATCCATCAAGTCTGCATTGACCTTGCTGGTGACCTACAAGCCCAAAACACTGCTGGACGCGCGCCACGACCGTTTGATGAGCTACGGACATTTCAAGGTGAGCAAGTAATTGAAGGCCTTGCTTGAAGGGTTTTTTAGCAACTTCAAGCACGATGAATCACCGCCTGCCAGTTTCGTCGTTGCGTATTCGGGTGGTGTGGATTCCACGGTGCTGCTTCACGCCGTTCAGGCCTTGCGCGTGCCCGTGCATGCGGTGCATGTCAACCACGGCCTTCAATCCAGCGCCGACGATTGGGAGTTGCATTGCAAAACCCAATGCAAAAAGTTGGGTGTGCCGTTCACCGCTTTGCGGGTGGACGTGCACCAAGGAAATGATGGCCTTGAGGGCGCAGCCCGCCTTGCCCGTTACCGTACCATTTTTGAATGGATGAAGTTGCAAGGCCACACGGTATTGCTGTGTGCGCACCACCAGGATGATCAGCTTGAAACCGTGTTGCTTCAGTTGTTACGCGGGTCGGGCTTGCGCGGGGTCGGGGGCATGCGGGCGTTGGGCCCAGTCGGTGTTGATCGCCACTTGCATCCAGAACTGCGGCTGGGGCGACCTTTGCTGGCTTGCAGCAAGGCTGACATTCTGAACTACGCCCGGGAACATCAACTGGGCCATATTGTAGACCCCAGCAATGAAGACATCACTTTGCGCCGCAACTGGGTTCGACACGAGTTGTTGCCCAGCTTGGCTGAACACTTTCCACAAAGCCCAAAGGCCTTGTTGCAACTGGCGGCGCATTTTCAGGCACACTATTCAGGCGTAGATGCCCAAGTCGATGAGACCATGCAGCACGTGGTTGCTCCCGACGGCGACTTGCAAGTCGGACCTTGGTTGGTGCTTGATGACATCAAGCAGGTGAACACATTGCGCCATTGGTTATTGGGGCAGGGTGTGCGTTGTGGCAAATTGAAGCTGCTTGAACTGGCTCGGCAACTTCGGATCGGGAAGGGTGGTGTGAGGCAAGTCAACAAAGGCTGGGTGGTCAAAGTGAGCAAAGGCTGCGCCCGGCTGCAACATACCCAACAAAAGGACACAGGTCTTGAACAGCAATGACGTGACTGAGAGTATTGGCAACATTGATCCGGAAACAGTGGCGCAATGGCTGGAAAAAAGCGGCGACTACAAGGTGCTGCGCCGCATTCAAATGCGCGAACGTTTCGGTGGGCCGATCAGCAGCCCCGTCAAGGTGCTGGTGGTGGACACTGAAACCACTGGCCTTGATTTTGCCACGTGCGAGGTGATTGAGGTCGGTGCGCTGCTGGTGGAAGTGGATCCGGATACCGGAGAAGTGGGAGCTGTGCTGGGCAGCTTTGGCGGGCTTGAAGAGCCAAAGGAGCCCATTTCCCCCGAGAATTCTGCCATTCATGGCATTACCAACGAGATGGTCAAAGGGCAAACCTTTGACGAGCCAGCTTTGAAGGCTTTGTGCAATGAGGCTGTACTTTTTGTCGCTCACAATGCGGCCTTTGACAAGCCTTTCATGCTACGTCGCTTCCCTTGGCTTGAAAAAACCACTTGGGCCTGCACCTTCCGGGAATTGCCCTGGACCCAGGAAAGTTATTCGGGCCGAAAGCTGGAATATCTGTTGTCCGACTGCGGCTTTTTTCACGGCGCGCACCGTGCCGTGGAAGATTGCAACGCGCTGCTTCATGTACTCGCCCAACCTTTGAAAACCTCTCAGCGCATGCCGTTCCAAGTGTTGTTCGACAGCGCCAATGAATCGATTTATCAAATCGCTGCGCTGAAAGCACCGTTTGAAAAGAAGGATTTTCTGAAATCCAGGGGGTTTCGCTGGAATGCCAGTGACCGGGTTTGGGAATACGAAGCGGTGGGTTTTTCGGAAGGCAAGGAAGTGATCGAATGGTTGCGTGAGCAGGTGTACTGTACCAAGGATAAAATCATGTTGGGCTTTCGAATTCAGGCAGGCGTAGACCGTTATTCAGGCACCGAGTTGAAGCAACAGTTCAAAGAGGTTTAAGCACTTGCCCGCAATTGTCTACCCTTCAGACACCAGCGCCTTGGCGCTGGATGGTGCACAGGCCCGGGAGCGGGATGTGTTGTTGCAGTTGCAGGAACAATTGCCAGAGAGTTTCACGGTCTACCACGGAATTCACTGGTCGCGCATTGAGCACGGCCTGACCGTGACAGGCCGAATCCAGTTTCTGGTACTGGGCCCCAGTGGCACTGTGTTCATCATATTGATGAAAACCGGCTTGATGAAAGTTGAGGAAGGCCGCGTGTTCAAGCAACTGGGTGAGCAGCGCCAGGATGTATTTCATGCCTTGGCCGAGCAGGGTGCCTTGCTGGCTCAAAAGTTTCGTCAGCAGCATGCCGTGAATTTGCAATTTGAGCCGATTTTTTATTGTCCCGATTTCACCGTGCATGACGCCACGGGTTTAACCGTGAATGCAGAGCGCGTAGTGGACGCTCGCAGAAAAGACGAATTGGCTTCACTTCTTCAAACGATTGATTCCAGCGTGCAGGCGCCGTTGGACAAAACACGCAACAGACTGATTCATTCCTTTTTGTGCAACGTACTGAACCTCGTGCCGGAAGTGGGGGCGCTTGCTCAGGCTGCAGAAACACTGGTAACGCGTCTTTCCCATGGCCTGGAGCAGTGGGTTGCACGGCTCAGTTTCGAGCCCTTTCGCTTGCGTGTCAGTGGCACCGCGGGCAGTGGCAAGTCTCAACTGGCTTTTGCAGAGCTTCAGAGAAATCACACGCTGAAAGCCCGTTCATTGTATGTGTGTTACAACCGGCCTTTGTCTTCTCACATGGCGCAGCAGGTTCGTGGCGCTGATTTGATGGGTGCAGCTGTATTCAATTTTCACGCCTTGTGCGACCGCATGTTGCGCGACGCCGGGCAGGAAGTGGATTATTCCGCACCTGGAGTATTTGGCCGTTTGGCCGAGCAGGTTCTGGCAACACCATTGGACAAGCGCTGGGTGTTTGATTCAATCGTGGTGGATGAAGGGCAGGACTTTGACCAAAGCTGGCTGCCAGTTCTTCACCGTTGCGCGCATGCCGGAACCCGCTGGCTTTGGCTGGAAGATCCGATTCAAAACCTGTATGGCAAACCAACTATCAACTTGCCGGGTTGGGTGAATTTGCACACGCCCATGAATTTCCGAAATCCGAAACGTGTTGTGCAGGCTTTGCTGTTGATGCAGCAAGCATTTCAGTTCGAGTCGCAACTGGTTCTGGATGTGGAAGCAGCTTGCCCACTGGAAGGCTTGCCGCTGGAGTTTTTTGAGTATGACAGCGACGAGGCCCTGTTGACGCAAACTGCCAAAGCCATTACGGCCTGCTTGAGGCATGGTTTTGCGCGAGACCAGATTGCGGTGCTCAGCATGCGGGGACACGAAAAGTCCAGAATTCTGGCCCAAGCCAGTTTGGGGCCGCACAGCCTGAGACATTTCACGGGTCGCTATGACACGCATGGCAGCCAGATTTTTACCGAAGGCAATGTACACGCAGAATCGGTTTACCGATTCAAGGGGCAATCAGCGCAAGCAGTGGTGGTGACCGAGTTGGCTTTTGAAGATTTTACTGAGGCCGATTTCCGGAAACTGTTTGTCGCCATGACCCGGGCCAAACTGTTACTGGTGCTGGTGGGTCAATCTGACACCATGGAGAAGCTACGCCGCGCCATTCACGGTTGAATTTGCCAGGAGCCCTTGCTGGGCGAGCACACCTCGCCGCGAAACTTTTTCTTTTCCCCGTTCACAATCGTGACGCCCAGAAACGTGCGACACGTGTCTGATTTCGCACCCGGTGACAAATACACCCCTACACCATTGACCGGGTTCAGCCAGCGCACCGCCTGCCCCGAAGGCACCAACTCCATGGTGTGTCCAAAACAATGAGAATCAACGGCGAGTGCATCAACCAGAGTGGATTGAGGAAATATGGATTGAAATGCAGGACCAGACTGGACAAGTGCCATTTGTTCAACCAAGGTGCCTTTCAATGCTTCCCCTTGGACCCCTTTTGCATCGCATTGACCACGCAATACACCAAAATCGCTGTTCCAGCCTTTACCCGTGTATCCAATGAAATTTCTTGCGTTCGCTGATTGAGCAGACAATGCGCTTAGAAGAGCAAGCAGGCAAAGAACAGTGTTAAGACGTACTTTGGCATTGGACATGGAGGGATACTGAACGGGGCAGCCTGATGACATTGATAAAAACGGTGTATGCACATGTTTAGTTGACTCAAAGAGTGTATCTTTTTCTGTGTAAAAAAACACGACAAGCTACCCTGGAGACCGCACAAAATGACAGCGCGAGACAAAACTGTATCCGCTTTTGACATCGCGAAAGGGGCATTGGCCTTTTTGCCCGACATGCCGAAGGTATTGCCTTCTCTGGCCAGCCTCGCTTTGCTTCGCCCGCAGTCGAGAAAGTCCCTCGGTTTGTTGTTTCAGGAAACCGCCAACAAACATTCAAAACGGGTATTTCTCCGCAGTGGTGATCAATGCTGGACGTACGCACAAGCCAACGCCATTTGTAACCAGATGGCGAGGGGCTTGATGTCCATGGGGATCAGTCAGGGTGATACCGTGGGTTTGTTGTCAGCCAATCGCCCTGAGACACTTCTGGCAGTCATTGCCTGTGCAAAGTTGGGAGCCGTGGCTGCCTTGTTGAACATCAATCAGCAAGGAGCGGTGCAGATTCACAGCTTGAATCTGGTCAAGCCAAGGCTTGTTCTGGCTTGCGACAAGGGGTTGGAGATCATCAAGTCTCTGGATGTTGGGCAACATGAAGTACTTAGAAACACGGAAGTTTTGTCGCTTCAGGCAGAAAGTCCTGATTTGCGGGTTAGCGATTTTCGCAGTGCATGGTTTACCCAGCCCGATCACAACCTGGCGCACACGGCCCAAATTGTGGCCAGTTCGCCCTGTTTTTACATTTTTACTTCCGGCACAACCGGTTTGCCGAAGGCCTCTGTAATGAGCCATTACCGTTGGCTTCAAGCGGCCAGCGGGATGAACAGTGCCGTTCGATTGAATTCAGAAGATGTGTTCTATTGCTGTTTGCCCTTGTATCACAACAATGCCTTGACGGTATCGCTCGGCGTCGTGCTGGCTGCTGGGGCTTGCTTTGCACTGGATGAAAAATTCAGTGCAAGCAAATTCTGGCAGCGCATTTCGCATTACCAGGCCACCGCTTTCTGCTACATCGGCGAATTGCTGCGTTATTTGCTGAATCAACCCGAGAAGATGGAGGATCAGAATCACGAGATCCGGCTGATTCTGGGTAACGGCTTGCGCCCTGAAATCTGGGGTGATTTTGAAAACCGTTTCGGCATCCATCATATTTTTGAATTTTACGGCGCCAGTGAATCCAACCTGGGTTTCATGAATGCCTTCGGCTTGAGGGAAACGGTGGGTTTTTGCCCCATGCCGTTTGAGGTGGTGGCTTGTGACCCGGATACCGAGCAGGTGGTTCGCAACCCGCGTGGCTTTTGTACCTCGGTTGAACGGGGGCAGGTGGGTTTGTTGATCAGTGAAGTCACGGATCTGCGCCCCTTTGATGGATACACTGACCCAAAAGCCAACGAAGGAAAACTGTTGCGCAACGTCTTTGAGATCGGCGATTGCTGGTTCAACTCCGGCGATCTGGTTCGCAGGCAGGGTTGGCAACATATTCAGTTCGTGGACCGGCTGGGAGACACATTTCGCTGGAAAGGAGAAAACGTGGCCACGTCAGAAGTGGAAGGGGTGTTGGCCAAACTGTCTTTTCTGGAACATGCCGTGGTGTACGGCGTGAAACTGGAAGGTTTCGATGGGCGTGCCGGTATGGCTGCCGTGTCAGTGAAGCCGGGTTGTACGCTTGACCTGGTTGAGATGGCCCGTCACCTGCTTGCAAACCTGCCAGCCTATGCTGTGCCGCAGTTTGTGCGCGAGTTAAACGGGGTGGAAACCACTGGCACGTTCAAGTATCAGAAGGTGCAGTTGAAAAAGGAGGGCATTGATCAAAGCCTGTTTGCTGATCCGGTTTATCGATTCAATGCGATCAGCCAAGCTTATGATCACCTTGCCTGAACTTGCTGCGTACTGGGCCGAGCTTGCTCGCCTTTGACAAGGCGGGTGATCATCCCGATTGAATCCCTGTCGTACAGCATGCCGCTGTGCGACACCCGCTTGCCAGGGAATACGTCCTGAATATAAATATTCTGTACCCCTGGCTCTTGCACAAACTGCTTTTCAACGGGCAAAACCACCAGATCATTTTTGGTGACGACGATGCTGTATTGCACCCCTGGAACGGTAATTGGCCCGTTTTGTAAACGGCGCATCAATTCGGATTTTGGGTGTTGGTCTGCGCAAGCCAAACAGTATTCCACCAGTGTGCGATCCGGTGTTTTCGCGATGGATGTGCCATTCACGCTGGGTGCCAAGGCCACAAATCGATCAACATGTTTCGAGCCTTCCAACATTTTCAGGTAATAAAAGCCGATCAGCCCGCCTTGTGAATGTCCTATCAGGGTCACTTTGTCACGACCGGTTGCTGTTTTCACTGAAATCACGAAATCGGCGATGCGTTGTGCAGAATCATCTACCGCGCCAACTCCCTGAAACCAATCGCCTGCTTTGGCTGCACCAAAATCCATGGAGTACACGCACAGCGATTCATTGGCAAGGGCAGGGCCCAGTGCGCCATATGAATACATGGTTGTGGAAAATGTACCGTGTATCAACACCACCGGGTTTTGACCTGCAGAGGGCTGACACGACCAGTTGTTCACGCCATCTGGCATGGATTGGCCGCCTACCACCTTGCTGATGAAGGAACTTGTCCAGTTGGTCTTGGTGTTGTACTGGCCGGGTGCCTGGCTTGTGCTGCACGCGCTTAAACCCAATGGGGCAAGGACACAGGCAAGTAGCAATGCTTTGAATGATGTCATGGCGTGATTCAATGGCGAATATTGATCGATCTCGGTCTATAACCAGAATTGAAGCAAAGGATTCTGTATTGCGCCAGCAAACAAATAGAGGGTTCCTCCAATTTCACAGAGGATCAGCGCCACCATGAAAACCATGAGCCCGGCGCGTGGCATGGCATGGCGCCCCATGCGGTGTGGCTGACGCAATTGGTTGTCGGGTCCGTTCAATGCAGCCTGCAGAAGGTAACCGAGCACAGCCAAGGCAAAAAATACAATCACAAGCACAACGGCGACGAAATTGGATGAGGGGCTGTAAACGCTGAAATAGCTCAATGCCGCCAGAACAAGGCATGCGAAGCCGTACATCAGGCTTGCCCGGTGGGCGATGTCCACATAAGGGTGGGCCAGACCTTGAGGGCTTTTCCACATTTGTATGAACTTCCAGAGTCCGCTAAACAGGCCGGTCGAGAGAAATGCACCTGCTGCAACAATTGCAAATGCGGAGGCTGAACTTAAGGACATACAGATACCTTCGAATGGGTTGAAGAGGGTAGTCGGAAAAGGTGGCCCTTGTTGTGGTAAAGACAAGCCGTTCTTTTTGAACTCAAATGTACTTATTAACACACCATTATTGAAGTACAGGAGGCGCGGCGAATGGATGATTTTACAAACAAATTGGCAGACCTGCACATGCCGGTTGAGAAGGATTCTCGACGTGATTGGGTGGTGGGCGTATTGGGCAGCAGTTTTTGTTATGGCCTGATTTTGTGGTTGTGTTAACCGCGGGCAGAAAATAAAAAAAACCCTCAAAATGAATCGAGGGGTTTTCTTCTCAAAGCCCAGCTCAAGCCAGGCTTTGCCTCATTACACAGATGCCTTGGGGGCAGCAGCAGCACGCTTGGCGCGTGGGGCAGCAGCTTTCTTGGCGGCAGGCTTCTTGGCTGCTTTTTTGGCAGTTGCTTCGCCTTTCACGCCGATCTTCTCGAACAACTGGGCGGCAATCTGCTCAGCTTGTTCGATGGCAGGCTTCAGTGTTTCATTTTTTTTTGCTTGTTCCAAAGCGCTCACACCCATGGTGATTGCGTTTTCTGTCAAAGACTCGGCTTGTGACAGGGCCAAGGCGGCGTAGGAAAAACCCTTGTCGATTACAACTGGCAGTTGCTGTTCGAACAGTTCAACACCCTTCTGTGTGTAAACCTGGCTTACACCCACTACTTTTTCCAAGCCTTGCTTGATCTCGGTGCGTGCGTTGACTACAACTGGCTTGTCAGCCAATGGCAGCTTTTCAGCGGCTGTGAATGCATTGCCCAAACCTTGTGACAGCAAGCCAAACTGGGCTTGTACCAAGCTGTTCAAGGCCTTGGCAGCAACCTGGTGCTGGTTCTTCAGTTCGGTGTTGGTCTTGGTCAGCAGCTCAGCAGTTTTTTCGAATGCGTACATGTGAATTCTCCTTGGGGTAGCGGGTCGGTCAAGTTTCGTGACACTTCGCACTATAGGGAAATCGATTCCGCAATGAAAGGGTTTGAACCTGAGGCTCTACACTAAAAGCAATGTTATAAGCATCAGATTTTGTGGCATTTATGCCCATTGGCTGTGAACAAACCATGTGGCCTTGCAACCTGTACAGCGCAGGCAGGCTTACTGAAGCGGGTGTCAGGGCGGTGTTGTTTTTACCGTTGTTTTTAAATCTTGACGTCAAGTAGAAGCAGGG
>JAIXTE010000052.1 GCA_027484315.1 Burkholderiales bacterium
GGAAGATGGTTTTGATACCCGGCCCTATGATGCCCGCTCACAAGGGTATCTCGGCTCAAGGCAAGCGGCTCGCGCCCCAGTCGACAATCCAATCAATCTGGACGACCTGGAATCCAAAGCCATACAGGACGCGCTGGAAAATTGTCGGGGCAACGTCAGCGCAGCCGCACGGATGCTGGGCATTTCAAGAAACACGATTTACCGCCGCCTGAATTCCAAGTAAGCCAATTAACCCCCCCTAAAAACCACCTCTTCGCGGGGTGGTTTTTTTTGGCACATGTCCAATGTGCAGTTGTCACAAAATTGTCACCAAACTGCTCCACCCCACAACAACATTGTTTCAAAGCGCATCGCCTGACGCGACACACCCGTGTCGCAAGCGCCAATTCAAAAAATAGTTTTTTTTTTATTTAATTCAATAAAAACAACAACTTAACAATTGGCACGGCTTTTGCCATAGCTCTGTTCAAGCCAGGTTTACTCTGCGGTTCACTGGCGAGCTTTAGAAGACAACAAACAAGCAACAACCTTTAAAACTAAAACTGGAGGGTTGATCTTATGATCAGCAAAAAATTAGTAGCAGCTTCTATCCTGGCGGCAATGGGGACATCGGCACATGCAATCGGCTTCAAGGCTGGTGAATGGGAAATGGACATTTCCGGTTCCGTTAATGCGTACTACACAAGCACGAGCTGTGACAACATCGGCTCCGGCGGCGCAGGTGCAGTTGTGGCCGGCGGTACAGCGCTGAACGTGTGCGGATTGGCTGGTACAGGCCAAGACACCAACAACGTTCAAAACGGCCTGTTGCCTGGCTTCATCGTATTCACAGCAAAAACCAAGCAAGCTGGTTATGACATCAGCGGTACAATTTCAATCGATCCAGGCACATCTGTTGATGACGGTACATTCTCCGGTGGCCGAGGCCAATCCGTTGGTGATAATCGCCGTGTATTCCTGACCTTCGGAAATGCTGAACTCGGTACTTTCAAATTCGGTCGTGACATTGGCCTGTTCGGCCAGAATGCAATTTTGAACGACATGTCACTGCTTGCAGTGGGCGGCGGTGCTGGATTAAACGGTGCCATCAACACCACCCTGGGTGGTATCGGTCAAGGTTACATCTACACCCAATTCCAACCTCAGATGACCTACACGGCACCTGCCATGGGGAACCTGACATTGAGCGGTGGTGTATTCCAGCCAATTCAAGGCACCACGGCAGTTGGCGCAAACGGTTCCAGAGACACTGGCTTCCAGGGTATGGCCACATATAGTTTGGGTACCGCTGGCAAAGCATGGGCAGCCCTGATTAACCAGTCCCGCGATACAGCCCCTGGCCAGAGTGACATCGCTGGCTACGAAATGGGTACTGCATTGAATTTCGGCAATCTGGGCCTGATGGGTAACTATTTCTCGGGTGAAGGCCTGGGAACCGGTGTAATTGGTTTGGGCGGTGCAGATGCGCTTGGCCAGGAACGTGACTCACAGGGCTACATGCTGCAGGCTACCTACAAAGTAGGTAACACCAAGTTTGGTATCAACTACGGTGTATCTTCGCTGGATGCGTCTAACAATGACGTGAACACAGCCACCGGTATCCTGGACGAAAACCAGCAAATGGTTTTGGGTGTTTATCACAGCCTGACACCAAGCCTCACATTGGCCGGTGAATACATCTCCAACAAGATGAAGTTCCAGCGCACCACTGCCGCTGCAATTGATGCCGAATCAGACACAATCGCTGTAGGCGCAATCCTGTTCTTCTAATCGTTAACTACCCTCCGTTAACGATTTTCCTAAGGCGTGAACTCACAAGGTTCGCGCCTTTTTGCATTCTGTTTCAAACTGCAACAGTTTGAACATCTCCTCAGTCAGTCTTCCCTAACGCAAACACCCTCAAGCCAAAGACCTGGTCAAGGCACAGGAATTGCTATTTAAACCATGAGGACGAACAAAACGGCAAACGCCAGGTTCTTCACCAGACCTCCTGGGTTCTGGTGCATTTCAATAAAGCAAAGGAGGATTGATCATGCAGTGGACTACACCATCATTCGTTGACATGCGTTTCGGTTTCGAAATCACCATGTACATCGCCAACCGTTGATTTGACGGTTAGCAAGACCCCGAACAGCCACTTGGCTGCCGGGGTTTTTTTTACCCCTGAAAAAAGCAATTATGAAAATCAAAGTTCTGGGTTCCGCAGCAGGCGGAGGGTTCCCACAGTGGAACTGCAACTGCACCAATTGTCAGGCTGTTCGGGCCAGAAAACCAGGCTACACCGCGCGCACCCAATCGTCGATCGCCATTTCCGACGGGTCGGCCAACTGGATTCTGGTCAACGCCTCGCCTGACATTCTCACCCAAATCAAGAACACCCCGGAACTGCAACCCAACCGCGGCCCTCGCGACAGCGGCATTTCAGCTGTCATCCTGATGGATGCACAAATTGACCACACCACTGGCCTGTTGATGATGCGTGAAGGCAAGAACCCGATGCGCCTTTACACAACTCCCGCTGTGTGGGAAGACCTGACCAACGGACTGCCACTGGTGCCCACGCTTGGCTTTTATTGCGGGGTGAAATGGACGCCGCTTTGTACAGAATGTGACGAACCGTTTTCCATCAGCCCGCTGGACAGCATTCGCATCAAATCGATTCCACTGGTCAGCAAGGCACCGCCTTACTCACCCAGCCGCTATGCCCAGCGCAGGGGGGACAATATCGGTTTGCTGATTGAAGACCTGAACACCAGCAAAAAAGTATTTTATGCACCAGGGCTTGGGGAAATCACGCCCGATCTTTTGCCTTATATGCATCAAGCTGATGTGTTGATGGTAGACGGCACGTTCTGGACCGAAGACGAAATGATCACGCAGGGGTTTTCGACAAAGATGGCGGCCGACATGGGCCACCTGCCCCAAACCGACAAACCGGGAAAACGCGGGTCGGGCATGATCAGCCAGCTTCGTCAATTTGAGAAGCAACGCAAGGTGCTGATCCACATCAACAACACCAATCCAATTCTGAATGAGCACGGCGATGAATGTACCGTGCTGGCAGAAAACGGCATTGAAGTGTCCTACGACGGGATGGAGATTCTTGCATGAGCAGCAACAAGCCCTGGAGCAAAAAAGAATTTGAAGCCCGCTTGCGTGCCAAGGGTGACCGTTACCACATTCACCATCCCTTCAACATCGCCATGCGGGAAGGAAAACTTAGCCGTGAACAACTGCGTGGCTGGGTGGCCAACCGCTTTTACTACCAGGTCTGCATTCCGCAAAAAGACGCGGCGGTGATGGCCAATTGCGACGACCGCGAAACACGCAGACGTTGGGTGCAGCGCATTCTCGACCACGATGGCTGGGAAGGCAATGCCGGTGGTATTGAGGCCTGGAGCCGACTGGGCGAAGCTGTTGGCATTCCAAAAGATACGCTGTGGAGCCAGGAACTGGTGCTGCCCGGTGTACGCTTTGCAGTGGATGCCTACCTGAACTTTGCGCGGCGCGCCCCCTGGCAGGAAGCCGTATGTTCTTCGCTGACAGAAATGTTCGCACCTGAAATTCACAAGCAGCGCTTGAGCAACTGGCCCACTGACTACAAGTGGGTTGCACCGGAAGGATTGAACTATTTCCGGTCGAGAATCAGCCTGGCCCAACGAGATGTCGAACACGGCCTGGAAGTGACCTTGAACCATTTCAAGACACGTGCACAACAGGAACGTGCGCTGGAGATTCTGCAGTTTAAACTGGACGTATTGTGGAGCATGTCTGACGCGATTGCGCTGGCCTATCCTGACAAGCCTGGCAAGGCAAAATCGAGCAAAAAATGAATACAAACACAACCCACATGCTGCCTGAACAACCCAAGCTGAACCGCCTGTTCCGTTTGCAATACGAAGAGGCGCAGAAAACCCATGTGCTGCTGTACCCGGAAGGCATGGTGAAACTGAACCAGTCAGCGAGCGAAATACTTTTGTTGTGCGACGGCACCCGCACAGTCGCCGACATTGTTGCGGCACTTGAAGCCAAGTTCAATGCCAAAGGACTGGAGCCAGATGTGCGCAGCATGCTGGAAGAAGCCACGCGACGAAACTGGCTGGACGCATGACAGGCCACGACACAACCAAGGACACGAACACCGCGCGCCCGGCCGGCCCCTTGTGGCTGCTTGCCGAGCTGACCTACCGCTGCCCACTGCATTGCGTGTTCTGTTACAACCCGGTGGACTACAAGCGCAACACAGATGAATTGACCACTGCGCAATGGAAAGACACCATGAAGCAGGCGCGCGCCTTGGGTGCAGTGCAACTGGGTTTCTCTGGGGGTGAACCCTTGTTAAGGGATGACCTTGAAGAGCTGGTGGCCTACGGGCATGAACTGGGGTATTACACCAACCTGATCACCTCCGGTATCGGCCTGAAACCCGCTCGATTGGATGCCTTGAAGGCCGCTGGACTGGATCACATTCAAGTGAGCTTTCAGGACGCAACACAAGCCGCCAACGACGCGCTGAGCGACACCAAAACTTTTCAGAAAAAACTGGAAATTGCCACCGCAGTGAAAGCCGCTGGATGGCCCATGGTGCTGAACGTGGTGCTGCACCGCCTGAACCTGGACCACATTGATTCAATCATTGAACTGGCGGTCAAGCTGGGCGTGGAATACCTTGAACTGGCCAACACCCAGTACTACGGCTGGGCGTTTCAAAACAAGGCAGCGCTGATTCCAACACACGAGCAGTTGAAACACGCTGAAGAACGCGTGGCCGTGTGGCGCGAAAAACTGGGCAACAGGATGAAGCTGCTCTTCGTGGTGCCCGATTACTTTGAAAAAACGCCCAAGCCCTGCATGAGTGGCTGGGGCAATGTGTTTTTAAGCATCAGCCCCGATGGCACCGCCCTGCCCTGTCAGGCGGCACGCATGCTACCCGGCTTTGAATTTCCCAATGTCAAAACCCGCAGCGTTGAACACATCTGGTTCGAAAGTGATGGGTTTACTCGCTACCGCGGCGACGCCTGGATGAAAGACCCCTGCCGCACCTGCCCGGACAAGGCCAAGGATTACGGCGGTTGCCGCTGCCAGGCCTACCTCATCACCGGTGACGCCACCCACGCTGACCCGGTCTGCCACAAATCGCCTGACCATGAAAAAGTAGTGGCCTTCGTTGATGCTGCCCAACGCCGCGACAACCCGGACGACTACATCAAGATCCAGAAGCCCGAACAACAAGGACTGGCGACGGTGGCCGAGCTGCCCGTGGTATGGTATCGCAGCGATCACAACAGCTTGCATTTGAGCAACAACGGCACTTGAACACACACAGCACTGCAACAAACCCACTCATTCGACTTCAGGCACAAGGCGTACATTTTTCATGGGCAGACCAACTGGCCTTGAACAATGTCAGCCTGACACTTCATGCCGGTGAAATGTTCGGCCTGCTGGGCCCCAATGGTGCAGGCAAAACCACGCTGATCAGCCTGATCGCAGGCTTGATCAAACCCGATCAGGGCGACCTCTCAGTGCTGGGACACAGCACCCGCCGGGTCCCCGAACTGGCCCGGAGAAACCTCGGCTTTGTGTTCCAATCGTTGTCGCTCGACCGTTTCATGACAGTCGAAGAAAACCTGATTTTTGCAGCGGGTCTGCAAGGTCTGAACAAGGATCAAACCCGAAACAACCTGGCCCACCTGTTTACCGTAGTCCCCATTGAAGGTTGGCTCAAACGCACAGTGGGTAGCCTCTCAGGCGGACAAAAACGGCTGGTTGACATAGCCCGCGCGCTGGTTCACCGCCCGGGTGTCCTGATACTGGACGAACCCACCACCGCGCTGGATGTGCCGTCCAAAAACACGGTGTGGCACACATTGAAAACCCTTCAGCAGCTTGATGGCCTGACCATTTTTGTCGCCACCCATCTGATGGATGAAGCCAGCAGCTGCGACCGCGTAGGCTTCCTGAATCAGGGCGAATTAAGCTGGTTGGGTACACCGGCACAGGCACTGGACGAATTGCCCGACCAAAGTGTCACCAGTGTGCGCACAGCCACACTGGCAGACTGGTTTGTCTGGAAAATGAAAACCAAGGCAGGACAACAATGCTGATTCAATTTTATCGGGCGGTCATTGTCCGCGAAGGTCAAAAGCTGCTGAAGCAACGCGACCGGCTGGCTGCTGCCATGGTGCGCCCGGTGCTTTGGCTCTGGATCATTGGGGGTGGCATGCAGGCACTTGCCGGTGTGGATTACACAGCCCGCCTCCTTCCCGGAATTATTGGCATGACACTGCTGTTTGGTGGCATGGTGGGTGGCTTGAGCATTGCCTTGGACAAAGATGCAGGAACCATGCGCCTGCTGGTGACAGCGCCGGTTAAAACCCATCACATCCTGATTGCAAAAACGCTGGGCGCAGCCTTGGGTGCATTGCTACAAATGACTTTACTGCTTGCCTTGCTGTTGGGCCTGGAAGGTTTATACACGGTGCTTGCGCCGCTGGGTGTTGACTTGCAACAGGCGCTGCCCTGGGTGGGGCGCACGCTGTGGCCCCAAGTCCACGTGCTGCTACCTGCTGCCGTATTGGCAGCACTAAGCTGTGCGGCGCTTGGCGTGGTGTGCGGCACTTTTGCAAAATCCATTGACGGATTTGCCGTCATGATGAACTTCGTGATTTTTCCGGTGTTTTTTTTCAGTGGTGCACTGTACCCAATCGATCCGATGCCAGCACTTGCGCGCTGGGTGTCTTTGCTCAACCCTTTTTCTTATTGCGTGGACATGCTGCGGCATGCCTTCACCAGCCACGCCGAGTTCAGCCTGATTCTCAGTACCACAGTATTGATTGTTTCGACCTTGACCATGCTCACCGTGGCAACCTGGAAGTTCTCTCAAAGCGGTGCAGCAGTGCCGCTGAACACCTGAATAACGGGCAATTCCCGCTTCTTATCACAGATTAGCAATACAGCAATATCTCTACATATTATTGTAATTTTACTTACAATAGTCCTCTGCCAAAAAATCACAATCCACCACGGCACTCTTGAGGACATCATGAAACACATTCCATTTAACTTTAGCCCCCTCCACATTGCAGTCGCTGCACTCGGTCTGGGAATTGGCACCCTTTCACATGCAGCCGGTTTTGCGCTGCTTGAACAAAATGCCAGCGGTGCTGGTGTGGCTTATGCCGGCAAAGCTGCGATTGCTGAAGATGCCAGCTCGGCCTGGTTCAATCCAGCCAGCATGGCCCGCTTGAAGGAACGTCAGGTTGTTGTGGGCGGGCATTACATTGACCTGAATGCCAAGTTCCGCGATGAAGGAACCACCACCCCACCCGCCATGGCCGCCACACCTGGCCGCAACGTCGGGGACTTCGGCGAAGAAGGCTACATTCCCAACTTTCACCTGGTCGTGCCGTTTAACGACAAAATCAACTTTGGTTTGTCCGTAGCCACGCCCTTCGGACTTAAAACGGATTACGAGCAAGACTGGATCGGCCGCTTTCAAGGCATCACATCCGACATCAAGACACTCAATATAAACCCCTCTGCCTCTTACCAGGTCAACGATCAATGGTCAGTCGGTGCAGGTGTTTCAGTGGAAAAACTTGATGCGAAACTGAGTGCATCCAGCGTGCTGGGTGCAGGTGTGGAGTCAATGACCACCATCGCAGGCGATGGATGGGGTTATGGATTCAACCTCGGTGCCATGGGCCAGATCACGCCAGCAACCCGCGTGGGTGTTGCTTATCGCTCGTCGATTGAACACGACTTGAATGGCAATGTGACGTTTGCTGGCGCGGGCGTGCTGAACAGCGACCTTGCCGCAAAAATTCGCCTACCGGCTTCATTGGCTCTATCTTCTGTTACAGCGCTTGATTCAAAATGGCAGGTGCTCACCGATGCAACCTGGACCGAATGGAGCACCATCCAACAGCTGAATTTCCAGCGCGTCAATGCAGTGGGTCCAGCTGCAGGCGTCCCAATTCCTGTACAGGATTACGAGTGGAAAAACAGCTGGCGCTTTGCAGTGGGTGGCATCTACAAGTACAGCGACACCATCAATCTGAAAGCTGGTGTGGCTTATGACATCACCCCTGTACCAGATGAACGGCGCAAGGTGCGCCTGCCAGACGAAAACAGGATCACACTGGCATTGGGTTCACAATACAAATTCGACAAGGCCACCACATTCGATGTGGCATTCCAGTACATCATGCCGGACAAGGCGAAAGTTGACAGCACTGAAGGCGCGGGTGGCACACAAAGTCGTGTTCTGGGCACTGTAGAAGGCGAAGCAATTGTCCTGTCGGGTCAGGTTGCTTACAAGTTCTAAAACGCTGGACGAAAAAATGCCCGGCTCATGGCCGGGCTGAAAAGACGCATTCGGTTAGGAGACTATCAAACCGCTACAACTTTTTCCGACTGAAATCCGTGCCAGAAAAAGGTCCCAAGGAGCTGTTTGATCACATCGTCTGCGTCCATAAGTTCCCTGCGGAGCAGGCAGAAAACTTGGGGGTGAAAATCACAACATTGCTATTACGCTCTACTACTTCACTACACATCAAACCACCCCACACGGGGCAGTTTGATGATCTTCTCAAACTGATTACTTGGTCAGCTTGAATACCCACACGGAACCACCTTGTTCAAGGTAGTTAACCTTGCTGGCTACGTCTCCGCCCCACAGGGGAACCGCACCACCCCAGCCAGACACAACAGCCACGTACTGCTGGCCATCCTTGCCTTTCCAGGTGACGGGAGGTGCAACCACGCCAGAACCTGTCTGGAACTTCCAGACTTCTTTACCTGTTTTGGCATCAGCTGCCTTCAGGAAGCCTTCTGGGGTACCCCAGAACACCAGGTTTCCGCCGGTGGTCAAAGCACCGCCCCACAGAGGCGCATTGTTCGTGATTTCCCACTCGATCTTGCCTGTCTTGGGGTTGATCGCACGCAAAGCGCCGATGTAGTCAAAGCCAGGCAATGTCTTGATGGTGAAACCTGCACCCAGGTAAGCCGCACCTTTCTTGTAGGAGATTGGCTCATTCCAGATTTCCATGCCCCACTCGTTTGCAGGAACATAGAACAGACCTGTGTCAGGGCTGTAAGCCATTGGCTGCTGGTTCTTTCCACCCAGGAATGATGGTGCAGAGAACACAGACTCACCCTTCTTGCCATCTTTGGCAGTGGGGTCGCCAGGGCGGTTGGCCGGATCGAAAATCGGACGACCCGTCTTCATGTCGATGCCCTTGGCCCATGTGATTTTCTTCACGAACGGGAATGCGCCTTCCAGCTTGCCGGTTTTTGCATCGTTCACATAGAAGAAACCATTGCGGTCGGCCTTGCCGCCCATGCGCTTGCCATTCATGTCGAATGTTACAAACTCGTTGGCACCGTCATAGTCCCAGGCGTCGTTTGGCGTGTTCTGATAGTGCCACTCGATCTTGCCTGTATCCACGTTCAAAGCCACTGTGGCCGTGGAGTACAGGTTGTCGCCAGGGCGCAGGTGGCTGTTCCAGGGTGCGGGGTTGCCCGTACCGAAGTAGGCCAAGCCTGTTTTGCTGTCGTATGTACCGCCCAGCCAGGTGGATGCACCACCGGTTTTCCACATGTCGCCTTTCCAGGTCGCGTTGGTGGTACCGGAAATACCGTTTTCAATCTTCTTGCCGTCCTTGTCGAACTTGTAACCCATGTGACCTTCAACGGTTGGACGAGTCCAAACCAATTCACCAGTCTTGGCGTTACGCGCTTCAACACGACCTACCACACCAAACTCACCACCAGAAACACCAGTCAGCACCAGGCCTTTGGCAATAATTGGGGCGGCTGTGTTGGAATAGCCGGCTGCGTAGTCGTCAATCTTGTCTTTCCACACAACCTTGCCGCTGTCTTGATCCAAAGCGATCAGCTGGGCGTCCAGTGTTGCGAAAATAACCAGGTTGTCATACAGGGCTGCACCACGGTTCACCACGTCGCAGCAAGGCATGATGCCTTCTGGCAGACGGTGCTCGTACTTCCACAGTTTTTCACCTGTGGCTGCGTCGAGTGCGTAAATGCGTGAATAGGAACCTGTTACAAACATCTTGCCGTTGTGAATTACAGGCTGGCTTTCCTGGCCACGCTGCTTTTCACCGCCGAACGAGAAGGACCAGGCTGGAACCAGCTTGCCCACGTTGGCTACATTGATGTCTTTCAATGGGCTGTAACGCTGACCTTCTGTACCCATACCCCAGGAAAGAATATCGCCCGTGGATTTGGCATCGTTTTGGATCATTGAGTCTGTTACAGCGGCGGAAGCTACTGCAGGAATTGCCAGTGCGGTTGCTACCATCGCGCTAAGCAGGGTTTTGCGCATTTTTAGTTTCTCCTCTCTTCATCCGTTACTTTGTGAGGTTCTCGCCCCTCGTTTGCAGAGTCGGGGCTACCCGTTGGAAACCAAGCGCAAGCTTCATGCCAAGTAGAATATTTCATCTAAATAATTTTTTTATTCAATAAAATCAGTGGCTTAAAAAATCCACTCTTTCGGGTGGGGTACGAACGATGTGACACGTAAAAAAAGAGACAGACTTGTGACACTGCAACAGCACAATTGCCCTGCAACACACAATCTGTCCCTTTTTGGTACAACTGACACACTCTATTTGCTTAAAAACCGCCCAATGCGCCCTTCTCGTAAACCGGATACAAATTGGTGACGTTTCGATAGAACTCGGCGGGGTAAGCAGCGAAGTTTCTGAAGCGCTCAGGGGCACCTTGTTTCATGACCTCGTTCATCTCCTCGCCCATTTGTGCCGCCTGGCTCAAGCGGTTGTCCAGCCAACTCAGGTAGTCCAAAGTCTGGTCAATGGCCTCCGTTCCCCAACTGACCGGCCCGTGGCTGGGTACCACCACTTTGGGCTTCATGCCCTGCAGTTTTTTGAGGCTTTCAATCCAGGGCTTCAACCTGGCGTGTGGCGTGGTCACAATGCGCTTGTAAAACACCAGGCCGCCCGCCCACATCACTTTGCTGTCGGGGTCAAACAACACCAAGTCTGAATCGGTGTGCCCTTTCAGCTCAATGGTTTCGATCGCCTTGCTCCCGAAGTTCCTGAGCTTGCCGGGCACAATGGTTTGGCTGGGAAACACACTTTCAGTGGCTTTCATCCAGTCCCCGCAGAGGCGGTACAAATTGGTTTCATACAGCGCTGCCTCGGCCTTGATGCCTTGAATGGTCACTTTGGTCGCAGCCAATGCTTCCTTGGGGTAGGCCTGGTTGCCCAAGAAATAATCCGGGTGCAGGTTCAGTGCGACGACCTGCAGAATGGGCTTTCCATTGCTGATTGAATCGATCAGGGCGCGTTGTTGCTCGCCGTAAATTCTCGATGTACCCGTGTTGATCACATACACACCCGCCTCATCCACATAAAACCCCGTGTTGATGATGTTGCAACCATTCGCCTGTGAAAAATCGTCATTGGCACCGGCAATCACATACCAGCCACCCGCCAGTTTCGTGGCCTTCAGGCCATAGTTCAAAGTGGCTTTGTCAGCGACAGGTTTGGCCACATTGGGCAATTCAGCCAATGCGGGGCTTGCGGTGAAAGCACAGCCGAGCAAGCTGCTCACAAGCAATCCGGCAAGCGTATTGAAGCCTGTCTTTGCAGGCCTTGGTGTTGATTCGGAATTCATTGTGTAACCTTTGCATCAATCCGGTTGCCGTTGTTGTCACGCCCCACCAGGCTGACAGGGCCCAGGGGCGTCTTGTCAAAATCAAAAGAGAACAAGGGGTTTTCTGACACAGGCTCGAAAGGATAAAGGCGGGCAAGTACTTGCCTGTTCTTGTCTTGCAACACCATTTCTTCAATGTAGAAAGCGGGCACGCCGGCGACCAAACCGGTGTCCATCGGGTGAGACACCTGCACCCGCAAACGCGCATCACTGCGCAACTGGTTGGCATCAAACATTTTGCCTGCCACCTTGTTCAGGGTCTGGGGCCAACTGCCGTCTGCGCGTGTCGCACCCGGCACCGTGCAACCACCGCCGGCGGCTTCAATGAAGGCATAACCCACGTGCCACACATTGTCTTCACCCAAGGCAGCAATGCGAATGGGGCTGGCTTGTTCCAACTTGAAGCGGAAGTTCAGTGCTGGCTTGGCCTTCTCGGGAATGAATTCCAGCACCTTGCGAATTGGATTGCGATCCACCAGCACCACGATTTTTTTCACCTTGCCCACTGCTGATGCGTCAAATGAAACCGGCACATTCATGGCGTCTTCAGCAAAAAGGGGCACTGTGACCTTGATCCTTGAATCAAAAACTGTTTTCGCATTCGCGTCGAAAAACTGCCCCTTCATGTCGGGCCATTGCATGGAACCCAAGGGGTCGCCACCCGTCAAGTCGCCTTGAACAGAACCCAATTCTACTGTGGCCGAATGGGCGGGCATTGCAAACACACCCACCGCGAGCACGCACATCCCGGCAAACAAGCTAAGTGCGCCCGTTTTTCCTTTCGGGTAATTTCTACTACGGAACTTCATGACATTTGTCTCCTGCTTTTTTTATCTGTCAGAATGCAAGCAATCGATGTGCCTATATTCGCAAATGCTCAACTTAAAATTATCCGCTCGCTGGAAACGGGAAGACGGTCAGTTCATTGAACTGGACCAGCGCCTGATGCAGACTCTCAAAACCATCGACACCGAGGGCTCCATCTCCCTTGCATGCAAGGCATTGGGTATTTCATACCGTACCCTGTGGACGCAGATTCAGCAATACAACCAGATACTGGGTGAGGAGCTGGTGGCAACCCATGGCCGCGCTGGCGCCTGTCTGACCCGGTTCGGGCACAAGCTGATCTGGATGGTTGAACAGGGTAATGTGCGCGTGGCGCCCGATCTGGGCACCGTGGGTGAACAGTTGAATGCAGAGTGGCTGGATATTGACCAGAACAAACCCTGGATCAGCCTGGCCCTGAGCGATGACCTCGTTCTTCAAAACCTTTTTCAAAACACCGCACTGTACAAAAAGCTGCAATTGTCCTTGCGCTGGTCAGGCAGCATTGCCGCGCTATCGGCATTGCACCGGGGTGAAGTGCGGGTGGCGGGCTGCCACTTGCCGGTAGGCCTTGAAGAACATTCACATGTGCATCAGATCATGCGCAGGTGGCTGCGCGGCGCCAACCTGTCGGTGGTGGAATTGTTTGAACGTGAAATCGGCTGGATCAGCCGGCCTGCTGCCACACCGCCCACACTGGAAGATGTCTCAATGCGGCGCGCATTGCTGGTCAACAGAAACTCAGCATCCTCCACACACCACCAGTTGAATGCGCTGATCACGAAAGCCTGCCTGAACCCTGACAACCTGCCCGGCTATTACCACGAAGAAAATTCGCACCTCGCTGTGGCCTGTACCATTGCAGCGGGTCATGGTGACCTCGGCTTGGGTATTCGTGCAGCAGCAGACCACTATGGCCTGCATTTCCGCCCGGTTTCGAAAGAGCGCTATTTTCTGGTTTTGCACAACAGTGATCTGCAATACCCCGCCATTGAGCTCTTGTTGCCTTGGCTCAAGAGTACCGAAGTGCAAAGTCAGGTCGAAAATGCCGCAGGTTACAGTGCAATGAACCTGGGGCGTACCCAACTGCTGGAAACATTTCTTCACGACATTCAATCTGCCTGACACTGCACACAGTGTGTCAAGTTTCCGCATCGCAACAAAATTATGCAATCTATTGCATAATTAAAATATGCTGTCACGTTCTACCTGCAACACATTGCTGCGCTTAATTTCCGAATTTGCACCCAGCCCAACACAATTCCAGAAAACGACTGCCGGAAACTGCATGGAATTGCCACTGGCATGACCGTTGCGCTTGACTCCTCACCTACATCAACATAACAAAGGAGTTAGGGACATGAACATGGTTGACGAGCTCAAACTTGGCGTTGCTTTTCCATTCAAAGCAAAATACGACAACTTCATCGGCGGCAAATGGGTCGCTCCAAAAAACGGTCAGTATTTTGACAACATCACACCGGTAACAGGCCAGGTGCTGTGCCAGGTTGCACGCTCACAGGCGGAAGACATTGAGTTGGCACTGGACGCCGCTCACGCCGCCAAAGACGCCTGGGGCAAGCGCTCCCCCACAGAACGCGCAACAATCCTGAACAAAATTGCAGACCGCATGGAAGAAAACCTGCGCCTGATCGCCGTGGCTGAAACGCTGGACAACGGCAAGCCGCTGCGCGAAACCATGGCTGCCGACATTCCATTGGCGATTGACCACTTCCGCTACTTTGCAGCCTGCATTCGCGGCGAAGAAGGCAGCATCTGTGAAATCGACCACCAGACGTACGCTTACCATTTCAACGAGCCACTGGGCGTTGTAGGCCAGATCATTCCCTGGAACTTCCCGATCCTGATGGCTGCCTGGAAACTGGCGCCCGCATTGGCCGCCGGCAACTGCGTGGTCTTGAAGCCTGCCGAACAAACTCCAGCTTCCCTGCTGGTCGTGATGGACCTGATTGCCGACCTGCTGCCACCCGGCGTGTTGAACATCGTGAACGGTTTTGGCCTGGAAGCAGGCAAGCCATTGGCGAGCAACTCACGCATTGCGAAAATTGCGTTCACCGGTGAAACATCCACTGGTCGCCTGATCATGAGCTACGCTGCACAAAACCTGATTCC
>JAIXTE010000124.1 GCA_027484315.1 Burkholderiales bacterium
CTCTGCCAGCAGTTTGCCCTGGTTGGCAGGCTGTTCCGGTTCAGACAACTCATTGAGCGGCACCGGCGGCCGTGTCACTGCCTCGGAAACCAACCGGTTTGGCGGCACAGCCCTGAATAACAGCCAGTTCCGCTTTCGCAACATCGGCCCCCTTCGCGAAGCGGATGCCAATGGCGTACGCACCGCAGCCGGTTTTTCGACGCGAGTGGTCGCCATCAGCAACCTGCCCCCAGCGCGTGGCGCCACACCCTGGCACATTTTCAATGACGGCGGTGGTGTCGTGCCCCGTGAAGACGGCGGCTGGATTTATTGCTCCAACAGCGAAGTGCCGGGCGTGGGCACCCTGGGCTTTCAGGTGCCGGAACTTGCACCACTGACCAACCCGCTGGAAGCACTGGTTCCCGGTTTGGGTGGGGCCAGTGCCCTGGTATTTGCGGCAGACGGAACCGTTGAAGACAGCTACCGCATATTACGCAACACCACATTCAACTGCGCAGGCGTCATAACTCCCTGGAAAACCTGGCTCAGCTGTGAAGAAATTCCAACCGGCCTGGTGTGGGAATGTGACCCGCTGGGTATTCAGGCCGCACGCCCTTTGCCGGCACTGGGCCTGTTCAGCCACGAGGCGGTGGCCATCGACAGCGAGCGCCGCGTGTTCTACATGACCGAAGACATGCCGGATGGCCGCTTTTACCGTTGGGTGCCCACCGCTGGCGACTGGCCTAGCAGCGCTGCCCGCGCCAACATGAACCTGGGCGTTTTGCAGGTGTTGAAAGTAGAGGGCGACCTGGCCCGGGCATTGAATAGCCCGGTGCGCTACAGTTGGGTGAATGCCGCCAACCCCAATGCACCCCAAACAGAAAACCGCCTGCCCGACACCGCCGTGTTTGATGGGGGCGAGGGCGTGTGGTACCAAAACGACCGGGTGTTTTTCGCCACCAAGGGCGACGACCGCTTGTGGATGCTAAACACCACCAACCAGACCATTGAAGTGGTTTACGACATGGCCACCGCCACGGCGCCCAACAACATTCTTTCAGGCGTAGACAACATCACCATGACACCTTTTGGCGAAGTGCTGGTGGCCGAAGACGGTGGCGACATGCAGGTGGTGGTGGTTTACCCCGACGGGAAGGTGGTGCCACTTTTGCAAATTGTGGGGCAAGACCAGTCCGAAATAGCCGGTATCGCCTTTAGCCCCGATGGCAGGCGCATGTACTTCACCAGCGACCGGGGTGGCCCGAACCTGCAAGGCGGATATGGCCTCGGTTTGGGTATGCTGTACGAGTTGTTGATACCCGACACCCTACCCAACAACTGATTTCCCAACAACTGATCCCCCAGAATCAAGGAATTCTTCACATGTCAGGTCCCCGCCGCAAACGCAGCCGCATCCAGAAACGCCCGGGGCTTACCCGCCGCTCATTCCTCAAAGGCTTGGGCTTGGGCACAGCCAGTGTCTCAGGCTTAAGCCTTTTGCAGGGTTGTGGAAGCGACAACAACAATTCTTCCAGCAATGGTTCTGCAAACCCAAGCGACACCGCGCCCACCCAGAATGTTCAGTTTTTGCACAGCGTGGCCAGTGGCGACCCTGCCTTCGACAGCGTGGTGCTGTGGACCCGCATCACCCCTGAAAACACCGCCAACACAGTGACTGGTCGGGTTGATGTATTCAACGATCAAGCCCTCACTTCGTTCGTCAAATCCATCAACTTCGAAACTTCGGCAGCGCAGGACTTCACGGTCAAGCTGATTTGCAACGGTCTGCAACAAGACAAGATTTATTTTTATCAATTCCGCAGCAACGGCAAAACCAGTCCGGTGGGCCGCACCCGCACCACACCGGCCGCAGGCAACAAGCGCCCGCTGAACTTCGGCGTGGTCAGTTGTTCCAGCCTGGCGCACGGATTTTTCAACGCGTATGCCAAACTGGCGGAGCGGGATGACATCGACGCGATCATTCATCTGGGCGATTACATCTATGAATACGGCAGCGGCGAGTACGGCAATGTGCGCGCCTACGAGCCACCCACGGAAATCATCACGCTGGCGGACTACCGCACCCGTCACGCCCAGTACAAGAAAGACCCCGACCTGCAAAAACTGCACGAACGTTTTCCCTTCATCACGATTTGGGACGACCACGAGTCCACCAACAACTCCTACCGCGATGGCGCAGAAAATCACACCGAAGGTGTGGAGGGTGTCTGGGAACAACGCAAAGGTTTCTCGCAACGGGCTTACGATGAGTGGATGCCGATTCGCCTGCCCGAGCCCGGTAACCGCGCCAAGATATTCCGCCGAGTGCAGTTTGGCGACATGGTCGACCTGTTCTTGCTCGACACCCGCCTGTTTGACCGCGACATTGAAGCCGCAACGCCTGTGAACCCCACCGACGGTGTGGCCAGCCAGCCAGATCGAACCATGATTGGCGAGGAACAGTACAACTTCCTGATCAACGGCATGCGAGGCTCGCAGGCCCAGTGGAAGCTGATTGGCAACCAGGTGGTGTTTCACCAGTGGATCATCAAGCCTGGCTTGAATAACCCGGCACCCGCCCAACTCGGCGAACTACTTGCCCCGTCTGGCCTGAATGGCGATTCCTGGGACGGCTACAGCGCCGAACGCCAGCGCATCATCAACGCTTTGCGTGGCAGTGACGGGGGTGCCGCAATCGACAACGTGGTCATCTTAACGGGAGATGTGCACACCAGCTGGGTGGCCGACATCACCGACAACCCCAACCAACCCGTGGATTTGATCGGCGGATACAACCCTCTGACTGGGCAGGGCAGTGTGGCCACCGAATTCGTGGTGACTTCAGTCACCTCACCAGGTCTTGATTTGCCCAACCAGATCATCCAGGCCATTCGCCTGACCAGCCCGCATATCAAGCATGTGAACGTGACCGAACGTGGCTACAGTGTGTTGCGGGTGGCTGAGGACAAAACCACCTGTGAATACTGGGCCGTCAGTACCATCCTTGAACGGGGTGGATCAGAACGTTTGTCGGCCAGCTTTGAGGTGGCCGATGGGGCCAATCGCATTACACCGCAAGGCCTTTACCCGGTGAACGTGGTCACCAGCCTGCTGGGTGTTTGAACATTTCTAAGGTAAGATCCGGGCTGTTTGAATTGTTGATTTGATTCACCACCCCTGCGCCCGGATCCCCAAAGTGCCACTGTCCAAACTTCTTCCAGCCCCTGTTGTGGGCGTGCTCACCGTGACCTTGATGAGCCTGTGCATCACTTTCTGGTTCATCGTGATGTTTCCGTTCATCGTGCTTCGCCTGGTGCCGGTGTACCGGGTACAACGCGTGGCATCCAACTGTTGCGTGCAAATTGCCACCTGGTGGGTGGGTTCGAACAAACGGCTTTACAAACTGCTGCACGGGCAACAAGGGCAAGTTGAAATTCACGGCCAGTTCAAGCCCAACAGCAGCTATCTGGTGATCAGCAACCATGCAGCCTGGGCCGACATCGTGGTGCTATTTGACGTGCTGCATGGCCACAGCCCCTTTGGGCGTTTTTTCCTGAAAAAGGAATTGATCTGGGTACCGATTGTGGGCGTGGTGTGTTGGGCCATGGACTTTCCTTTCATGAAACGCCACAGTCGCAGCGCAATCGCCCGCAACCCCGCACTGGCCACACAAGACCTGGAAACCACCCGCAAAGCCTGCGCCGTTTACAAGGAGAGTCCGGTTACTGTGATTAACTTTCTGGAAGGCACGCGCTTCACGCCCGCCAAGAAAGCAAAAACAAAATCACCTTATACCCACTTATTGGGCCCCAAGTACGGCGGTTTGTCTGCATCCCTGAATGCCATGGGCGAACAGTTCGAGGGTATGGTGAATGTCACCATTGCCTACGGCCCAAGCGAAGGCAATACCACCTGGTCATGGCTGTGCGGCAAGCAACCCAACATGCAGGTTCATGTCGAAATTTTGCCTATTCCCAAAGACATGATTGCGGGCGACTTCCGCAGCGACCTGGAATTCAAGAACCGGTTCAAAAGCTGGATCGGTGATATCTGGACAGCCAATGATCAACGACTTGCCCAACTAAAACAAAAAGCCAAAGGCTGAGGCTGACCAACCCGCCCAATTTTGTTCAGCGGACTTGACAGCTTTGATACACTACTTTGATCGCAGTTCACCGAAGTGACCCCGTTCATGACTTTCCGCTGGTTTCAACACATGCTCATCGCACTGGCCCTACTGGCCGCGCAATGGGCAGGTCTTGCCCACAGCATTGAACACCGTAACCAACTACAGCAAGGGCCACAGGCGCACACCAGCGCACAGGATCATGCCCACAGTGGTGCAGATCTGCTGCATTCCTGTCTGCTTTTTGATGGTGTAGCCACCGCCCAAGGTGCCACACCGGCCTTCCCGGCGACTTGCGCCCTCCCACAGCAAGCGGCCCTGGCCACACTGCCCGCAGAACTTGCAGAGCCTCGAAACACCCTGTTTGCGCAGCGCATCCGCGTTCGTGACCCACCGCGCTTTTCCTGAAAGTTTTTTCTCGCTTTTAAACCATGAACAATTGTTGCGCTGCCCATCGGGTAGCGCAGCAGTGCATTGCATCGTATTTCAGGAAAAGAACATGAACCGAATTCAATTTGAACGCCGGGCCGTTGCCCTGGCCAGCCTGCTTTTTATCGCACAAGCACAAACACTGGCCCAGGCCCAACAATCTGCACCCTTGGCGGTGCTTGAGTCTGTAGTGGTCACCGGCACAGCCGAGCAACCCGAATCCATCACCAAACCCTTTTCAGTGATTGGCAGCGACGAATTGAACGCCAATGGGGCCAACACATTGGGTGAAGCGCTGCGCTATCAGCCGGGCGTTTCAGCCACTGGCTTTGGCCCCAACTCGAGCCGCCCGATCATTCGTGGGCAAGACTCGGATCGAATCAAGATCCTGCGTAATTCCGCATCCGTGGTCGATGTGTCCGCACTCAGCTTCGACCATGCCCTGCCATTAGACCCATTTGCCTTGCACCAGGTGGAAATACTGCGGGGGCCGGCCGCACTCGCCTACGGTGGAAACGCAGTGGGTGGAGTGGTCAACCTGGTGGACCAGCGCATCGCCCGCACACCCGTTCAAGGCCTGCAAGGTGAAGTCAACCTGCTGGGCGGCGGTGCTGCAGACCAAACCGCAGGCGGCTTCAAGCTGGATGGGGGCTTAAGGCAGGGCGTCAGCATTCACCTGGATGGCTTCAAACGCATCACGCGTGATCTGGAAACCCCCACCTTCACCGACCCCGATGGCGTAACAGGCCGGCGTGTTCAAAACTCCTCGTCCAAATCCGATGGGGCCTCAATCGGCGCGTCGGTTCAAACTGGCAACGGCTACATTGGCGTATCTGCCGAACGTTACAACAACGAATATGGCGTGCCGAAAAAACTGGATGTTCGCATCGGCATGGAAAACGAACGCTATGCGCTGGAAGGTCAACAGAACATGGCTGGTGGCTTTGTCGACACCGTGAAATACCGCTTTGCCAAAACAGACTACCAACATCAGGAGTTTGAAGATGGAAAGCCAGCCACGCAGTTCCTGAACGATGGGGTCGACGGGCGCATCGAGCTGGGTTTGCGGCCTTTTGAATTGGCCGGTCTGAGTGTCAGCACACAGGCTGGCGTGCAGTTTGAGCGCACCGATTTTTCCGCCATTGGTGACGAAGCCTTTGTGCCTAACACCAGCACCGATCAAACCGGCTTGTTCAGCATATTCCGGGCCAGTACCGGAAAAGCAAACAGTGGGGTATTTGAATTTGGCGTGCGTGCGGAACAGGTCGATGTGAATGCCGCGACCACTGGTGGCTCAGGTGTTTTCGGTCCCGTGGTTGGACAAGGCGTTGCAGTTAATCCCGGTATTAATCGCGCGTTCAGCCCCACCTCGGTGTCATTCGGATACACCGCCCCGATCGGCAATGGATGGTCCCTGGGCGGGTCGGTGTCTCGCGTTGAACGCGCACCTTCCAGCTTCGAGCTGTATGCTGACGGTGTGCACGTGGCCACCGATGCCTATGAAAAGGGCAACCCCACACTGGAGGAAGAACGTGGCCGACACCTTGAACTGACCAGTATTTGGGCACAAGGTCAGTCGAAATTCAATGCCACCGCTTTTGCCAGCCGTTACAGCAACTACATTGCGCTGATTGGTCGAACAGGCGCCAACTCAACATTCGATGAAGATGGCAATCCCTTAACCACTGAGGACATCGTGCCGGTTTTTGACTTCACGGCAGTGCCCGCCGAGTTTCAAGGCGTTGAATTGGGCTATGAAACCGCGTACAAGCTGGGTTCAGGTCAGCTTAAACCGGCTGTTCAGTACGATTTAGTCCGGGGCAAACGCGCCGATGGCGGTGGCAACCTGCCCCGCATCAGCCCACAACGGGTAGTCACCAGTCTGGCCTACAGCCAACAGGGATGGACAGTGACCCCAGAAATCATCTGGGTTGACAGGAGCAAGGCCGGTACAGGCGATACGACTGTTGATGCTTATCAGCTGGTGAATCTGCGCGTGGGCAAGTCCTTCAGTTGGGGAACGACAGGTGGCGAAGTGTTCGCCAACCTGCAAAACCTGACCGATGAACTGGCATTTTCTGCCACTACACTGAACACCGTTCGAGGCTACACACCCTTGGCAGGGCGTTCAGCCTTGGTGGGGGTGAAGTTGGCTTTTTAAAGCTTAGTGCTTGTGGTCGCCTTGGCCGTTGTGATCATGGTGACCGCCCCCCGCTGCATTTTGACCCGCCAACGCTTTCACCGGCATTTCAATTTTGCTGCCATCGGCTTTTTCAAATTGAAGGCTCAATTCGATTTCCTGACCCGCCTGAATGGGCGCAGTCAATGACATCAACATCAAATGGTAACCGCCGGGTTTCAATTCCAGTGGTTCACCTGCCTTCAATTCGATGCGCTGGGCCATGCGCATGCGCATGATGTCGCCATCCATTTTCATTTCATGCACTTCGGCAATTTCGGCAGCTGGTGATGCCACCCCAATCAGGGTCAAAGGCTCTTGGCTTGTAATGGTCAGATACGCACCCGTGGCGTCTTGTTCACCCACGGTAGGGCGTACCCAGGCGTTCTGCACAGAAACGCCGTCCTGAACCTGTGAGGGGGCCGCAACGGCGTCCACAACTGCAGGGGCATCATTTATTTGCTCCGAATGTCCAGCGTGGTCATGGTTTTCCGAACAGGCTGCAGCCAAGGCGATAGCAGACAATGCTGCCAGATAAGTCACTGATTTCACTTCAAGCTCCCAAAAACTTTCTTAAGTACGGCACTGCCGGCCGCAACCGGGTTGGCACGTATCGCTTTTTCTTCCTCGGCCACCATCAAAAACAACGCATCCATCGCCTTGTTGGTCACATACCCTTCCAAATTGGCATCTTCTGCCTTCACCAAGCCGAAGCGGCTGCCTTTCTCAGCCAGGGCATTGTACTGCTGAGCCAGACCAACCTGCGCAGTCTTGGCTTTCACAATGGGCAACAATTGCTTGTACAAATCGGATTGCGTCTTGCTGCGGAAAAAATCCGTCACCGCCGTTTCGCCCCCACCTAGAACTTGCTTGGCATCTTCCACTGTCATGTTTTGGATGGTTTTTTGAAGTATGGCTTTGGCTTGTGGAACAGCCGCTTCAGCAGCTCTGTTCATCGACACTTCCACTTGGTCCAGTTGGCCTCCCATACCGACCATTTTCAGCATGCCTTTGCTTTGCGCCAAAAACTCAGGCAATTGAATTCGGGCTGCAGGATTGCCCAGAAAACCGTCAGATTTTCCCAAACTGCCAACTGCCGCCTCTGCGCCCTTGGTCAAGGTGGTGCGCAATGCCGTCACAGCCTCCTTGCTGCTAATGGCCGACAAATCTGCGGCTGAAGCCGTGCCAGCCAAATTGAAAGCTGCCAGCAATAGCAGGGTTCTGAAAAATTTTGTCATGTGGCCTCCCAGCCAGTTTGAATTTCAGGAATCAAGCAAGCGGGCCTTGCGTTCAGCGCGTATGAATATTTCAACCGCCTGTCCCTTGTTTTTTGCACCCAGCCGCAGAAAAATTTCCTTGATGTGACCCCGGACGGTGTCAGGGCTGATGTCCATTTCCCGCGCAACTTCCTTGGCAGACAAGCCCTCGGCCGTTTTCCGCATGATCTCTACCTGCTTCCAGGTCAATGGCTTTTCCGACCCTGGCGCACAAATATTGGAATGGAATTCGTTGATTGTTTTTTCAGCGGCTTGAGGCAGTGCATCGACCACACCAGCCGCAATCAGCAAAGATTGAATGGACTGCAAAAGCTCGTGGTAAGAAGCTGCCTTGTTGACGAAGAGATAACCCGCACGTTCGGCCTGCTCCGCGAGTTGGGTATCGAGCACACCTGAACAGATCAATCTCGGACAGTCCGGGAACATTTGGGCAAACGCGTTGATGGTGCCCGAACCTTTCGAATCTGGCAAATCAAGGTCAGCGATGACCACATCTGGTTGAATGCGCACTTCTGTGGCTTTTTCCACGCTGTTGACAACAATGACTTCGCTGTTGGAAATCAGTTGCCCAATCATGTCAGACAACATGATGGAAATCATGGGATGATCTTCTGCGATCAAAATTCTGGGTTTTTCAGTCTCCGAACCCATGCTGGCTTGCCCTGCTTTTTCTCATTATGGGGCATTGTACTGCGAAAACTCAAAGTCGTGCCTGAGGACTTGCTTGTGAAGCAAGGCGCTCACGGCTGGCTTGAATTGCGGCGCGAACCTTGGGTATTACCTGCTGTGCCACCTTTTCACCTTCCAGCAAAAACTCATGACGTTGATCCAGATTCAGGGCATCGGCGTGTTGCACACTGGGCTGAATCACAACATCGGCCTGGGCCAGTTCGGTCCGTATGGCCTGTTGGCTCAGTATGTTGATGCTTTGATCCAGTAGACTCCACCACCCCATTCCAGACGCGCCATTGCGCGGTCTGGCAGAAATATCCACCGCAATCACCACATCCGCACCCATGTCACGGGCCGTCAGAACTGGGACCGGGCTGACCAGCCCACCATCAACAAACTGCCGTTTGCCAATGCGGGCGGGCAAAAACACATTGGGTATGCTGCAAGAGGCACGCACGGCCTGCCCGGCATTCCCATAGTTGAACGCAACCTTTTCGCCATTTTCAAGATCTGTGGCCACCGCCGCAAACCGAATTGGAAACTGTTGAATGGATTTGTTGCCAACCTGGGTGTTGACATACTGCTGGAGTTTTTCGCCAATCAAAAACCCTTGGCTACTCAGTGTCAAATCGCGGATATCCGTTTCCTGCATGCCCAAAGCAACAGTTTGCAGTTTGAATGCACTCATTCCGCTGGCATACAAAGCACCCACAAAACTGCCTGCGCTGGTACCCACAACAATGTTGGGCTTGATTCCGTGGCTTTCCAGCACCTTGATCACGCCGACATGCGCAAAACCCTTCACACCACCGCCGCCCAGCACCAAGGCCACCACGGGTTCACGTACTTTGGCAGGTACAGCAGTTTGCGGCGTTGGTTGCGATTCAGGCGCACGAACAGCGCCGGTACAGGCTGACAAAGCCAAAGCAATAACAGCTGCTAAAAAAGCACCCAAAGGCCTGTTTTTCATACTCATTTTTATAAAAACCAATTCAGGGGGAGATCCTACCGCAGCGCAATAAGTTTGAGTGGATAGCACCCACTAATGCGAACCTGTTAACAACACTCATGATGCTCTATTGCGGTGCACAATAAACAGGGATAACCCTTAATTTGTCAAACTTTATCGAATAAAGTGACACTTAACGGGTGATACCTATCGCCCCGATTTTGGATTTTTTGACAGTCTGTGACATGTTTAAGTACATATAAAACATACAACGCACCATTGTTGTGCGATTGGAGACAAACAATGGCTCTGCAAATACAAGCGCAAAAATTGAAAGCATTCACTTCCGCAGAAGACATGGCCGGAAAGAAGATGATTGCTCGCAAATCCGGCAACATCCATGTCACTGGAAATGGATTTAAAAAACGTCATGTGTGGATGCGGATTTGTGAATTTGTAGCTGCGTCTCGCGGGCCAAGTGTCATGGCAAAAGCCGCTTTTGAATCACGACACTACTCGCAGGCCGCTATCATTCGGAAAACTCGTGCAGCAAAACAGCTGGAAGAGAAATCGGGGCAGCAACTGTCAAAGACAGAGTTTGACGATTTGGTTTGGAACAGCAATGGCGTTCAAAAACGTACCATGCGCGAAGATTTCATCCGTTTCAATGGTGATCATTATTCGGCAGCTGGAGGCGCAACTCTTCGAAATCAGGCAGCTCACGGTTTGTCACGCACAGCCCATGCATTTCACGGCTTGTGTGAAATGAATGCTGCACCCACAGGAATGACCTCCAACGTTATACGTGACATTGCGATCACCAAACCAGGCGAACAAAGCACAAGCAACAAAGTATTCATGTTGGGTTCCTTGGGTTTTATTGGTGCGGCCACCACCGAGTTGGTCGGTTGGCTAAAGGATCGTATCCCTGAGTCATTAACAATTTTGGGCAAAAAAGCTGGGAGTGAACTTGGCGGCGTGATAATGGCTTTTGCCGCGATCTCTGCCGCCATGGGCGCAATAGGCAGCATATTCGGTTGGTGTAGTCAAGCCACTGTCGGTAAACAGAAATTCAGCGACAAGCAAATTTCCAGACTGAACTCTGACCTGAATATCACATTGCAGAAATTGGTTTTTCGTCTCAAGTCAGTCAACAATGATCCCGAAATCATCAAGATGATGGGAGCCGCGATGAAGGGCAGGCGGTTCCTACTTAAAAAGGTTAGAGGAGATGCCCTGAATCAGGACGGCATCCCGAAAATTCTTTTGAACGCTTTGAATACCATCGACCGTTCCGCTACAGATACTGAAAACATGAACAAGCTAGTCGATATGGCAGGGGAGTACATGCAAGTTCCCAACAAGCCAGAAAAAGGCAATTGCAGTTTGTGGTCACGTTATGCATATTCCAGGGCAGTGAAAGTCAAGGAAAGAGAATTTGTTGCAATGTTGGGTTTGGTGGAACATGCTGATATTGCAGCAGCAAGTAACAGCGTCAAGGATCTAAGAAAAATATTTGAAGACAAACAGGTACCGAGATTTCACACCTGGCTTTTGAAAAAATGCATTCCCGTGGCCCAGTTCATGGACAAAGCCATCTACACCAATATGGCGCCAACGTTTCGAAAATGGACCTCTCCAGCTTACCTGGAAGCACAAAAAACCAGAAACCATGACCCATTGCTTGCACACAAAAGAGCCTACACGGGTGAGTACATGGTGAAACACCGTCATCAATATGGGCCCATTACCCGGTGTTTGATCACGCTGGCAGAAGGCATGCGCCTGTTCAACATGAACATCGTATTGGCTTCCAATGCGAACCTGTCGCGGGCCTACAATAATTTTCTGTATGCAGGCAATGAACTTGTCGGCACAAGCCCAGCTTCTCGCACCATCTGTAACAGCACAGGGCGTTTTTTCGGCGGTTCGAGCCTGGCACTGATTTTTGGTTTGGGTGTTCCAGCTTTGGAAGCTCATACAGGCACCAAAGCCAGTACAGAGGTCAACGTTGGGACAAGTAAAGAGCTGACTTTATCCGCCAAGAACATTGGTTATTTGATGTGTATCGTGGCCGCGCCTACCCTGCTTTTCCAAGGATTGGCTCAAATATCAGCCCGCCTTGAAGGCTGGAAAGGCAACATACATGAAACCTTTTCCGAGAACGACAAACAAATTCGCTGGTAGAACAAATTTGTATCCGCGCGTTGACCATCAATGTATAAACAATTCACTTTTTGGCTGCTACTCGTTCAAGTTTTCAGTTTAACGAAGTGCATTTTCAAATCAAATGTACGGATTCTTTGATCAACCAAGGAAACTGATCTATTTGCCCAACTGGAATGCACCATGCATTGATCGAGAAGCCTTGAAGTTTTGCCCTGTGTTTGATGTCGCTTGCAATTGAAGACGAACTGGCACAAGTCAAATCCACCTCCAGAACCAGCCTGAACTGACAGGGTTCCTGTTGCATTTCACTGCCCGTATGAATCCAAGCTGAAACAACATTGGACACATTGACAACAGACCGAAGAAGCTGAACATCTGTCGCTGTGGGCTTTGATATCCAGAGTACTCCTTTCAAGGGTCGACTTGAATCCTTGATTTGGCTTTCCAGGTCATCCATACACAATCCAAATAAAGCTGTACATAAAAACAGTATATATCGGAATTTTCCGAAGACCTGTCCTGATAATTTATTGGCTTGCTGTTGAGGATAAAACAAAACGAAAAACTAGATTTCTTGAATAAAAAAGTATTTGATCCACTGTTTGCGCTATTGCACGCTATTGCATTTACCAACTAAAACGGCCAACCGAAGTCAGCCGTTTGTCTATACCTTGCATTCAGTCAAAAGTTGGACATCTTTTTAACAACAATGGCCCACTATTTCGACTTTTTACATGGGTTTAAACGTCGATATTTCCAGCCTTCAATGCATTGCTTTCAATAAATGCGCGGCGTGGCTCAACTTCATCGCCCATCAGCGTTGTGAAAATCTGATCTGCTGCAATGGCATCTTCAATCTGGACGCGCAACAATCGACGCACCGCGGGGTCCATTGTGGTTTCCCAGAGCTGTTGTGGGTTCATTTCACCCAAACCTTTATAGCGCTGTTTGGAAATTGATTTTTCAGCCTGCTCACGCAACCACTGCATGGCCTCTCGGAAACTTTGTACTGCTTGCAATTTTTGCTTTTCGCCTTCACCACGTTGGATTTCAGCACCTTCCGAAATCAGGCCCTTGAAGGTTTTTGCCGCATGCGCCAACAAGGGGTAGTCAGCACCATGTACGAAGTCGGGATCAATTGTGGTCACCCGAACATTGCCATGATGGCGGCGGTGAATCAACACTCGGTGTTTGTCTGTTTGTTCATCAAATTGCGAGAAGACCGACATGATGGTTGGATCAAGCACGGCTTGCAAACGCGCCGCGCTGGCTTTCGATGCATCTTCAGTGTCCAGGTCGAGTTCAACGCCTTCCACGATCGCATTCAGCACATCGGGGTCAATCATGCGGCTCAAGCGACGTACCACAGCTTCCACTGTCACGAACTGACGAGCCAGTTCTTCCAAAGCTTCACCCTTGATTGGGTCTTTGCCTTCAGCAGGAATAAGTGCCGCTTTTTCCATGGCAATGGTCAGCATGTACTGCGCTTCTTCCTGGTCGTCTTTCAGGTAACGCTCCTCTTTGCCGTGTTTCACTTTGTACAACGGTGGCTGTGCAATGTACACATGGCCATGTTCTACCAGCTCTGGCATTTGGCGGTACAGCAGGGTCAATAACAGGGTACGGATGTGTGCGCCGTCCACGTCCGCGTCGGTCATGATGATGATTCGGTGATAACGCAGTTTGGCCAGATTGAAATCATCTTTTCCAATGCTGGTGCCCAAGGCAGTAATCAAGGTGGTGATTTGCTCGGAAGTCAGCAGCTTGTCGAATCGTGCTTTCTCAACGTTCAGTACCTTGCCGCGCAAAGGCAAAATTGCCTGGAATTTGCGGTCGCGGCCCTGCTTGGCAGAACCACCCGCAGAGTCACCCTCGACAATATAAATTTCGCATTTGGCCGGATCACGTTCCTGGCAGTCTGCCAGTTTGCCTGGCAAGCCAACGCCATCAAGCACACCTTTGCGGCGTGTCATGTCCCGCGCTTTGCGGGCTGCTTCACGCGCACGCGCAGCTTCAACAATTTTCAGGCAGATCAGCTTGGCATCAGCGGGGCGTTCATCAAGAAACGCGCTGAGTACCTTGGCGACAATGTCTTCCACGGGTGCACGTACTTCGCTTGAAACCAGCTTGTCTTTGGTTTGGCTTGAAAATTTCGGTTCAGGCACTTTTACGGAGAGTACACAACACAGGCCTTCGCGCATGTCATCGCCCGTTACTTCTACTTTTTGCTTCTTGGCAATTTCATTGACTTCGATGTACTTGCCGATGACCCGTGTCATCGCGGCACGCAGGCCAGTCAGGTGGGTACCACCATCGCGTTGCGGAATGTTGTTGGTAAAGCACAGTACCGATTCATTGAAACCGTCATTCCACTGCATCGACACTTCAACACCAATGCTGGTGCCAGGAATGCCGCCATAGGTTTCAGCAGGGCGTTCACCTGCCGCATAAAACGTGGTGGGGTGAAGAATTTTTTTGTTGGCATTGATGAATTCGACAAAGCCCATCACACCGCCGCTGCCGGCAAAATCATCTTCCTTGCCGGTGCGTTCGTCTTTCAGGCGAATGCGCACGCCGTTGTTCAGAAAACTCAGTTCCCGAAGACGCTTTGCCAAAATCTCATAGTGAAAATCGTTGTTCTGCTGAAAAATTTCAGTGTCGGGCAGAAAATGAACTTCCGTGCCGCGCTTGTCGGTGGTGCCAACCACCTTCATTGGTGACACATCCACACCATCGACCTGTTCAACAATCCGGTTTTGAACAAATCCGCGTGCAAATTCCAGTTGATGCACTTTGCCATCGCGACGAACAATCAGGCGCAACCAGCTCGACAAGGCATTCACACAACTCACGCCCACACCGTGCAAACCACCAGAAACCTTGTAGCTGTTCTGGTTGAATTTGCCGCCGGCATGCAGTTCTGTCAACGCGATTTCTGAAGCAGAGCGCTTTGGTTCGTGCTTGTCATCCATCTTGACACCGGTCGGAATACCCCGGCCATTGTCAGTCACGCTGATTGAATTGTCGGCATGGATCGTGACCACGATGTCATCGCAGTACCCAGCCAAGGCTTCATCAATCGAGTTGTCTACGACTTCAAACACAAGATGGTGCAAACCGGTGCCATCGGAAGTGTCACCGATGTACATGCCAGGGCGTTTGCGAACCGCTTCCAGGCCTTCAAGAATTTGAATGGCGCCTTCACCGTATTCGGCGCCGGTGGGTTGCACGGGCAATGGTTCGTCGTTCTGTGTGTCTGAAGTCATAGGGTATTCTTGTTATCGTCTTTCTTAGATACGCATGGGCATGACGACGTATTTAAAGTCATCTTTGCCTGGGGTGGTCACCAATGCACTGCTGTTCCCGTCTTGCAACGTGAACTGCACGGTTTCCGATTTGAGGTTGTTCAACACATCCAGCAGGTAGTTTACGTTAAAACCCACATCAATCTCCGGGCCCTGGTATTCCACCTCCATTTCATCCCGGGCTTCTTCCTGATCAGAGTTATTGGCCACAATGGTCAAACCATTTGCGCCCAACACCCAGCGAATACCGCGAAACTTGTCGCTGGTCAGAATGGAAGCTCGCTGCAACGAGTGCAGCAGCGCATCACGTGCAATCACGACATGGTGCTTGTGCGCTTTTGGGATAACCCGCTGGTAGTCAGGGAATTTGCCTTCCACCAATTTGGTGATCAAGGTGATGTCTGCAAAGGAGAACTTCGCCTGGTTGCTGGCCAGATCAATCGTCACTGTGTCATCCGTGTCGTTCAGCAAACGCGACAATTCCAGTACTGTTTTGCGCGGTACGATCACTTCGTGCTTTGCCGTGCCGCCCTGGCCTGGCGCGTCTGCGTAAGCCAGGCGGTGTCCGTCTGTAGCCACCGCACGGATGCATTCGCTTTCAATGACCAGCAATACGCCGTTCAGGTAATAGCGCAAATCCTGTTGGGCCATGGAAAAGTGAACCATGCCTAACAGGTTTTTCAGGGTTTTTTGTGGAAGGCTGATCCGGGTCACCCATTCCTTGGGTTCTTGCACCAGCGGGAAATCTTCCGCGGGCAAAGTTTGCAATGCAAACCTGCTTTTCTTTGCCTGGACCGACATTTTCTTGCCATCCAGTTTCACCATCACATCAGAGTCCTCAGGCAAGGACCTCAAAATATCCAGGAATTTCCTCGCAGCCACTGTGGTGGCCGTGTCTTCACCGCCTGCACCCACTTCAGCACTGGTTTGAATCTGCATTTCAATGTCAGAGGACAGCAATGTCAAAAGGCCACCTTGTTTCTTCAACAGGATGTTGGCCAAGACTGGCAAAGTGTTCCTGCGTTCTACGATGTTGCTGACGATTTGCAGTTTCCGAACCAATGCATCGCGTGAGCTATGAATTAATTCCATTTAATATTTCCTTATAGGATTAGTTAATAGAGTTGATTCATTTCTGTGGACAACTCCATTTTTCCCTTTGAATTGAGCTTCTTAGGTTCTTTCAAAATTGGTGTAGAACTACCGGGACTCGATCTGCATACTGTGGATAACTTTTCCCGGTCTTCCGAGGTTCTTTTTTTTCTGTGGATAACTCACCCCTTTGTACACGGCACTTACATAGTTATCCACAATTCTAAATCAACCCTTCAAGGTTTGGTCCAGTACGTGCAACGCATGGTTCAACTCTGAAGACTGGTTGCGCAGTTCTGAAATCTTGTTCACCGCATGCAGCACAGTGGTGTGGTCGCGCCCGCCAAACAGTTCACCGATTTCCACGTAGCTTTTTTCTGTCAATTCCTTGGCCAGGTACATGGCCACCTGCCGTGGCAGGACGATTTGGGCTTGTCGGCGCTTGGAAAACATGTCGGCGACCTTGATCTTGTAGTAATCCGCCACAGTTTTCTGGATGGATTCCACTGAAACCTGCCCATGGTGGGCTGAAATCATGTCGCGCAAGGCTTCCCGAACCAGGTCCATCGTCACAGGTTTGTTGTGGAACGATGCAAACGCCATGATTCGGCGCAGCGCACCTTCCAGTTCACGGATGTTGCTGCGCATGTGTTTGGCTACGAAAAATGCAACATCTTCGGAAAACACGATTTTTTGCTGTTCGGCTTTCTTCAGCAGAATGGCCACCCGCATTTCAAGTTCAGGCGGCTCGATCGCCACAGTCAAACCGCTGTTGAATCTGGAAATCAGCCTGTCATCCATGCCCTGGATGTCTTTGGGGTAGGTGTCGCTGGTGATGATGATCTGTTTCTTGGCAGCAATCAGTTGCTCGAAAGCATAGAAAAATTCTTCTTGCGTACGGCTTTTTCCACCAAAAAACTGAATATCGTCGATCAGCAGCAAATCAAGCGAATAGTAAGAGCGTTTGAATTCTTCAAAAGCTTTCTTTTGATACGCCTTCACCACGTCACTCACATATTGTTCAGCGTGAATGTAGCGGATCTGCGTGTTGGGGTTTTGTTCAAGCAGGCGGTTGCCAATCGAATGAATCAGGTGGGTTTTGCCCAATCCGACCCCGCCATACAAAAACAAGGGGTTGTAAGACACACCCGGATTGGAGGCAACCTGTTCCGCAGCCGCCCGGGCAAGTTGGTTGGCTCGCCCTGATACAAAATTGGAAAAACACAGGTCGCGATTCAGCCGGCTTCGCTCATACACCGTGGCGGCAATTTCATCCCGTTTGACTGCCGCCATCTTTGGCGCGTTTTGGGTATTGGATTCGTTGCTGGCTTTGGCAGGCGAGGGTGATGGTGCTTGCAGTGGGCTGGCCTGTTTGGCCGCAACTTGCCATTGAATGGCCATGTCGCATCCGAAAAACTCAGTCGCCAGCTCGTTGAAGCGCCCGCCGTAGTTGTTCAGTACCCAATCCAACTTGAAGCGGTTAGGCGCTGCCATGCTGAGGCTTGCGGTGTTTTCATCAAATTCAACCACCGTCAGTGGTTCGATCCACAGCTTGATTTGTTGGGCGGGGATTTCTTTCCGAAGCGCTTCAACGCAGTGGTCCCAGAATTGATCAATCACGTTATGAACAGCCTTATTATTCGGATGAACTGCTTTGCAGGAATTAAATCGTAGCGCTCCATTGTATCCAAACCCCCACGAATTGAGTAAGGCATTGTCTGCCTTCAAGCGAACTTGCAGATTTTTCTAGGTTTTTTGTGAATTTGCCTCTATAATTTCGGGTTCCCTTGGTGCTCGCCTTGTAGTAGTTCGCTGCTTCCATGTGATATCCCAAGAAACGCACATTAATTTTTCGCCAAATTTTCAGCCCATGTGGGCCAGAGGCTTGCCATGAAACGCACTTATCAACCTTCTAAAGTTCGCCGTTCAAGAACACACGGCTTTTTGGTTCGCTCACGCACCCGTGGTGGTCGTGCAGTATTGCGCGCCCGTCGCTCCAAAGGCCGCGCACGTTTGGCTGTTTAAGCCTGACGCTTTAATCATTCTGAATCGTACAGGGTGGGTTCCGGGTCGCATGCAAAAAAAATCACTCGATCTGAAACATTTGGCGGTCTGCTAAAAACCAGGCCGCTGGCCAAGACAGATCGTTTGATGCTGCACGCCCTGTTTGAAAACACCCCGCCACGATTCGGAATTTTGATACCCAAACGGCTGGCCAACCGGGCTGTTGATCGCAATGTCTTGAAAAGAATCATTCGAGAGGCTTGTCGAAGCACCCTGAAAGATTATCAAGGCAGGTTTCTTGTGCGTCTTAGCAAGCCCGTGAAGGCGGTAGGCCATTCAGACCGGGCGGCATGGTGGACAGAAGTTCAGCAACTTTTCAGCGATCTATCACGGCGCGCGTCATCGCGGCCTTGATCCGCGGCTATCAGCTTGCCGTCAGCCCTCTTTTTCCGCCATCTTGCCGTTTTTACCCCAGTTGCTCGGAATATGCCCTTGAAGCAGTTAAAATTCATGGCGCATGCAAAGGCGCAGCCCTGTCAATCGGCCGCATTTGCCGGTGTAACCCTTGGAATGCCGGTGGGCTGGATCTGGTTCCAGGCTCTGCCGACACCCGCAATAAGTCTCAGTAATTAAGGATTTAAATGGAAACGCGCAGGCTAGTCCTTTTGATGATTTTCAGCTTGTCTCTCATCATGCTTTGGGACAATTACCAGGCTTCAGTGGGCAAACCCACCCTGTTCGGCTTGAGTACAGCCACTTCCACAGCTGAAAACAAGACTGCAGTACCTGCTTCGGGTAATGCCGGCGCAGTCAATGACCTGCCACAAGCTGCTGCCCAATCGGCCAGCGATCTTCCCGCCGATCCTGATGCCATCGCTGCGGCTGCAGCAGCACCAGTGGCGTCAGCCCAAACCGTGCTTGTAAAAACCGATGTATTGGAATTGCAGTTTTCCACGCAGGGCGCGCAGCTGATTGGTTCAAAGCTGTTGAATCATCCCGCTGCTGAGAATCCGGATCTACCGGTTCAATTGTTTGAACAGTCTCCCAAGCGCACCTATGTCGGGCAGGCTGGTGTGGTGGGTGTGCCAGACGCACCCAATCACAGAACCTTGTTTGAGCTTGTGCCTGGGGCGACTGATTTCGCAGCAGGTCAGGACAGTCTGAAACTGGCTTTCAAGGCCAGTGCAGGTGGTATCGAAAGTACCTACACTTACATCATCTACAAGAACCGCTACGACCTCGATTTGCAGATTCAGGCGCGTAATACAAACCCTGAGCCTGTGAACCCCAGCGCCTATGTTCAAATTACGCGCGATGGCAATCCACTGGAAAGTGATTCTTCTCTGTATGCCACCTTCACCGGGCCTGCCGTTTACTCGCCCGAGAAAAAATATCAAAAAATCAAATTTGATGACATTGCGGATCGCAGTGCTGAATATGTCAAAGCCACAAACGCTGGCTGGTTGGCCATGGTGCAGCATTACTTCGTATCTGCAGTGATCGGTCAGGAAGGCCCGCGTGAAAACTACACGCGTCAAGTGGATGCCAACTTGTATTCCATTGGATTGGTCAGTGCCATGGGTACGCTGGCCCCTGAGCAAGCAGGTACATACAGCGCCAAGTTGTACACAGGTCCACAAGATCAGCGTGTTTTGGAGGCTTTGTCGCCCGGCTTGGGTTTGGTAGTGGATTACGGTTGGTTGACTGTGATTGCACAGCCTATCTATTGGTTGCTGGAAAAAATTCACGGCTACATTGGGAACTGGGGCTGGGCCATTGTGGTCTTGACCATTCTGATCAAGCTTGTCTTTTTTCCTCTCTCGGCCGCCAGCTACCGGTCCATGGCCAAAATGCGCAAGGTAGGTCCGCGCATGCAAAAACTGAAAGAACAGTATGGTGACGACAAAATGGGTTTCCAGCGCGCCATGATGGAAATGTACAAGCGGGAAAAGATCAACCCCTTGGGTGGTTGCATGCCGATTCTTGTGCAAATTCCTGTCTTCATTTCACTGTACTGGGTGTTGCTGGCCAGCGTTGAAATGCGCAATGCCCCATGGCTTGGATGGGTCACCGATTTGGCAGCCCCGGACCCCTTCTACATCTTGCCGGTGTTGATGGCAGTAACCATGTTCATCCAGACTCGCCTGAACCCCACGCCACCTGATCCCATTCAGGCCAAGGTCATGATGGTCATGCCTTTGGTGTTTTCGGTCATGTTTATTTTCTTCCCGGCTGGTCTGGTGCTGTACTGGGTCGTCAACAACATTCTGTCCATTGCCCAGCAATGGGTAATCACACGCCAAATTGAGTCTGCACCCGCCACAACACGGTGATCCCATTGTGGCCATCGCCACCGCACCCGGCAAGGGTGGGGTGGGGGTGGTGCGGTTTTCATTTCCTTCCTCGCCAGAATTTCAAAACTTTTGCCAGCATTTTTGCGGCAAGATTCCCCAAGCGCGCTTTGCAACCCTACTGACCATTCACGATTCTGAACTTCATCCCATCGATGAGGGCATTGCCTTGCTGTTCAATGCACCCGCTTCATTCACCGGAGAGAATGTCCTGGAGTTCCAAGGGCATGGGGGGCAGGCGGTGTTGCAAGGCATTGTGGGGTATGCGCTGCATGTGGCTCGGCAATTGGGTATACCTTTGCGTCACGCCATGCCAGGTGAATTCACACAACGCGCATTCTTGAATGACAAGCTGGACTTGGCTCAAGCCGAAGCGGTTGCGGACCTGATCGACGCTGGTTCCGTGTCCGCTGCCAAAGCTGCAGCAGCATCACTCAGCGGTGTTTTTTCCCGACAGGTCAATGCACTGGCCGACCGAATTATTCACCTTCGCTTGCTGTTGGAAGCTACGCTGGATTTTCCTGAAGAGGAAATCGAGTTTCTCGAAAAAGCCGACGCGAAAGGGCAACTCAATCAGATTCAAACCATTCACCGGGACTTGCTCAGTGCAGCACGCGAAGGCGTCAAGTTCAGGGATGGCTTGCAAATCGTGCTGGTGGGTGAGCCCAACGTGGGCAAGTCCAGTTTGCTCAATGCCCTGGCTGGCGAAGAAGTGGCTATTGTGTCTGCAATAGCAGGCACCACACGCGATCGAATCAAGCAGGAGCTGAACATTCGAGGTATTCCACTGGTGTTGGTGGACACCGCCGGCCTGCGACACACGGCTGACGAAGTGGAAAAAATTGGCATCGAGCGAACCCGAAAGTCGGTGGAGGAAGCTGACCTGGTATTGATTTTGAAAGACGCCACTTTGGAACAAGCGGATTTTTTTGACGAGCACTTGAAACTGCCAGTGCATTTGCCCAGTCTCACGGTTTTGAACAAGGTCGACTTGTTGCCTGAATCGGCGCAGGTACTACAAAACAACCAGAACGCGGTCTGTATTTCGGCCAAAAAAGGCATTGGCCTTGAAAGCCTGAAGGATGCAATTCTGACCAAGGTAGGAATTGCGCACACTCCAGATCACGGGTTCATGGCCCGCCAAAGACATGTGGATGCCTTGCACCTGTGTGGTGAGCACCTTGATTACGCTTTTCAATTCGCTTTGCAAGACGACCGTACGCTTGACTTGTTTGCAGAGGAATTGCGCTTGGCCCACGATGCATTGGGTGAAATCACCGGGCGCATGTTGCCCGATGATTTACTGGGTTTGATATTCAGCCGTTTTTGCATCGGTAAATAAACCGAAGCTCAATTGTGTTTTAGCGATTGCTCAGGAGCGTACGTATCTGTTCAACGCGGTTTCTGTTGGCATGTAAATCACTGTAACCGACCCGCGATGCCGAGCGTACATGCAACAAGCCGTTGCCTTGATCTACCCGGAATTCCACATCGTCAATAAAACCAAACAAGTCGCTTGTGAAGGTGCTTGCAAGGTAGTTTTCATCGGAGTAATTGACTTGACCGCCAAGCAACTCGATGACTTCCTTGACCTTGAGCAAAGGTTCTTCGCCCATGTCTGGCGTTACTTTCAAGGCAGATATGGCATGTTCGTCAGAAGGCGAGCTTTCGCTACTGACACAATTCGGCTTGTTGGGGCAGGGTGCCAATTGGCCTTGATTAAGCCCGCTGGGTGATCCGGTGCCCGAATAAAGTCCCATTGCAAAAAACACCGTGAATAATATGGTGATCAAAACGATCAATCCAAGCAACGCTCTTTTCACTGAAAAGCCCCTTCTGTCATATACTGCAAGTTGAATTTCTCCAGTTTAGCGGTCAGTGAGATCAGATGTCCAAGTCTTTGCAGTTAAATTTGTCCGAAGAAGAGGTGTCCCGCATTGTTGAAATGGCCTGGGAGGATCGAACACCTTTTGAAGCCATTGAATTGCAATTCGGCCTGAATGAATCGCAAACCATCGAATTGATGCGCAGCCAAATGAAGGCGAGCAGCTTTCGCATGTGGCGTGAACGGGTGACTGGGCGAAAAACCAAACACCTCAAATTGCGCGGCTTCACGGAGACCCGTGCCTACGCCCCTGCACATTACAAGATCCGCCGTTATTGACTCCTTTCAGGAGAAAGTTTGCATGGCGAATGACAAGCACTCCAATGCATTAGCTGCTCGAACCGGTCAGGACTGGTTGATGTGGCTTGGTCGTGCTTCGTTGCATATGCCCGAAATGCACCGGGCTTTTCAGTTTCTCGAAAACAGCTGTGAATTGGTTGACAGCGTGAACGACGCAGACATCAAAATGACAACCCGTCGCCTTAAACAGCTGATTAGCCGGTTTGTGGGTCAAACACGTTGTCCATCCGCCGCCACTTGCGAGAAAGTGGCTGTTCGCACCCAGATTCTTGACGGTTGGTTGCAGTCGGAACTGAACCGTAATTCAGACATCAATTTGCTCGTAGAACTCGGTGCACACGGTCTGCAGAAATTACTCGCAATTTGTGAGGGGGCTGACGACAAACACGGCTTGTTGCTTAAGGCTGTGCGGGAGTTCACGCGCGATTGGTTGCACATTGTGTCCACGCGAATAGAAAACACCATTGAACGCGCACATCTTGTTTATCCAGTGGCGATGCTCGACCAGGCTGGTTTGGTAGATCCATCCTGGTGGTGGAAGCAGATCGCCTTGTGTGACCGGCACACTGTGTTGGGCTTGATCGAGCTTGAAATCAACGAAATGAATGAGATGCAACCGAGCAGCAATGTCAGTTGGCGCTCGTTTGACAAGCGTTGGCGAAGGCTTCGCTTGCGAGCCTTGCTTGAACACCTCGCCGAAAAACACTTGCTGGCTGAATTGTTGCGAAAGTCTGCGGTGGATGATTTTGAGGCCGTTGTTGCTGTGCGTGCGTTGCGTGATGCAGGCCGTTCAAGGGATGCCATTGTCCAGGCAGAACAATGGATGCGAGCCTTGCCAAGAAGTCCTGTGTTGGCAGATGCACTGTTCGACGTATACGTGGATGATGGTTGGGATGACGAGGCCTTGGCCTTGGCGCTTACCCACTATAGTTACGACCCGAACCCGGCCTGGATCGACAAGCTGGGGCGCCTCAACTCGGCAGCAGCCAAGGCACAAATCAAACTCTGGAAAAAACAGCCCGTCGCGTGACAGACCAATCGAGTGTTCTTTTTACAACAAATCCATCTGACCCTTTTGAGTACGCCCGCGAAACGTTTCCAGTACGGATTTGCCTTGCGGGTTAACGAAATGTTGTATGTCCATCCCTGCGCAGATCATTCCACTTTGAACCACCCTTAAATACCAACCTGAATTGCCTTGCTGAACCATTTGTTTGGGTGCTGCACTGTAACCCATTCGGATCGCGAATTTGTGGCAGGGTTCACGTGGTTCGGTCACGCGCAAGCGAACATTTCCCAGCTCAAACTCGTCGCCGATACGAACAGTTTGCTCATCAACTCCTTCCACAACCAGGTTCTCACCCAGAAAACCCCACGGCAGCTTTCCATCCAGGTTTTTTTCCGAGCGACGGGTTTCCCAAAACGGGTAGTGCTCTGAAGGCATCATGTACACCGCTTTGTCCAGACCACCGTGGACCGACAAATTACACTGTTCATCTCCCTCCATCCCGAGTTTGCGAACCTCGATAAGCTCAGGTTTTTCCAGTGTACTGACCGCTTGTTTCTTGATGCCACTGGCCTCGGTCCGGATATCGCCGGCCGCAGTTCGATAAACGAGAGGAACCACCAGTCCCGTGCAAATTGCAATGAGTTTCATGAGGCTTCCGTAGTAGAGGAGTTTCTCCACTTTACCTGCCTTGTGCCGGAAAGCAAACACAGCATGGGTTTAAGCCATCAGACCCATAGGAAAAAATTATTTCCGTTTGCTTACAACATGTTAAACTCGTGGGCTAAGTTTGCGGGGAAGCGACAAATCGATCGCCCGTGTGCTGGGAATTGGCGCGTTCCAGAGGTATCTGTTGAACCCTTCCCAAGCCCCCCGTACAAAAGAATTACATTTGTCTATCTGGAGGTTTTAGCATGAGTGCAGTGCTGTCTATGGTCAGCCAGACCGTGCCGTCGTATGTCAAGCACAAGAAACTTGTGGCTTGGGTGCAAGAAATTGCAGCCCTTACAGAGCCCAAGAATATTGTGTGGTGCGATGGTTCACAAGAAGAATACGAACGTCTTTGCGCAGAAATGGTAGAGGCGGGAACACTTCGCAAACTCAACCCTGAAAAGCGCCCCAACTCCTACCTGGCCTGGTCTGATCCCTCAGACGTGGCCCGCGTGGAAGATCGGACCTACATTTGCTCTGAAAAGAAAGAAGATGCAGGCCCCACCAACAACTGGGAAGACCCCGCCAAAATGCGCGCCACATTGAACGGTTTGTTCAAGGGCTCCATGCGTGGTCGTACCCTGTATGTCATTCCCTTTTCTATGGGCCCATTGGGCAGCCCCATCGCCCACATTGGCGTTGAGTTGTCTGACTCTGCTTACGTGGTGACCAATATGCGCATGATGACGCGCATGGGCAAGGCCGTGTACGACGTGTTGGGCGAGAATGGCGAGTTCGTGCCTTGCGTTCACACCGTGGGCGCACCTTTGGAAGCAGGCCAGAAAGACGTGGCATGGCCTTGCAATCCAGACACCAAGTACATCGTTCACTACCCGGAAACCCGTGAAATCTGGTCCTACGGTTCCGGTTACGGCGGCAACGCCTTGCTGGGCAAGAAGTGCCTGGCTTTGCGCATTGCGTCCACAATGGGCCGTGATCAAGGCTGGTTGGCCGAACACATGCTGATCCTGGGTGTTACAAACCCCGAAGGCAAGAAATACCATGTTGCAGCGGCTTTCCCCTCTGCATGCGGTAAAACCAACTTCGCAATGTTGATCCCTCCAGCATCCATGAAGGGCTGGACTGTGACCACCATTGGTGACGACATCGCCTGGATCAAGCCCGATGCCAATGGCAAACTGCGTGCGATCAACCCCGAAGCAGGTTACTTTGGCGTGGCTCCCGGCACCAACACCAAGACCAACTCCAACTGCATGGCCTCATTGAATGCCAACGTGATCTTCACCAACGTGGCGCTGACTGACGATGGCGACGTGTGGTGGGAAGGTCTGACCAAGGAAGCGCCTGCACACCTGGTCGACTGGACAGGCAAAGACTGGACTCCAGATTGCGGTCGCAAGGCTTCTCACCCCAACGCCCGCTTCACAGTGGCCGCTGAACAGAACCCTGTGATCGACAGCAATTGGGACAACCCGGCTGGCGTTGAAATTGATGCGTTCATTTTCGGTGGTCGCCGTTCCACCACCGTGCCTTTGGTTACCGAAGCCCGCAACTGGGTTGAAGGTGTGTACATGGCCGCGACCATGGGTTCAGAAACCACTGCTGCTGCATTTGGTCAACAGGGAGTTGTTCGTCGCGATCCGTTCGCGATGTTGCCTTTCTGTGGCTACAACATGTCGGATTACTTCCAGCACTGGCTGGACTTGGGTAACAAGCTGGCTGCATCAGGCGCCAAGCTACCCAGCATTTTCTGCGTCAACTGGTTCCGTACTGATGCTGAAGGCAAGTTCATCTGGCCAGGCTTCGGTGAGAACATGCGCGTGTTGAAGTGGGCTTTGGAGCGTGTTGAAGGCAAAGGCAATGGCGTTGAACATGTATTCGGTACTTCCCCCAGCTATGAAGACATTTCCTGGGATGGTCTGGATTTCAGCAAGGCTGAGTACGATTCAATTACCGCAATTGACAAAGCTGCATGGCAACAAGAGCTTCAGTTGCACGCTGAGTTGTTCGAGAAGCTGAGCCATAACTTGCCAGCGCAACTTGAACAGACGAAGGCTCAAATCGCAAGTCGCCTTGCTGCCTGATTCGGTTTAAATGTTTTGACTTCTTTCTGACACTCCAGAATTAGTCCTATGACGGGCGCCCACAAGGCGCCCGTTTTCTTTTGGCGATATCCCTTATGTTTGAACAAATCGAGTTGTGGGTTCTGATCACGCTTTGCGCAGCGGCCTTTGCTGCCGGGCTCATCGATGCCATGGTGGGTGGGGGTGGTCTCATTCAGATACCGGCTTTGTTTGGTTTAATGCCCAGTCAGGGGCACGCCACCTTGCTGGGCACTAACAAGATCTCAAGTGTAGTTGGCACAAGCTTCGCGGCGTATCGTTATTCGAAAGCCATACAAGTGCCATGGAATGCAGTGTTGCCTGCTACGTTGATGGCTTTGCTGGGAGCATACATGGGTGCCTATGTGGTTACCCAGATTTCCACGGAAGTACTCCGACTGATCCTTCCGGTGTTACTTGCCGCTGTGGCCATTTATACCTTTTTGAGAAAAGATTTGGGGGGCGTACATGCACCCAAGCTCGACGTAAAACGAGAGCGAATCGGTGGTGCATTGGTTGGATTATTGATCGGATTTTATGACGGTTTTTTTGGTCCAGGTACCGGTTCATTCCTGATGGTTGCCTTTGTTGTTTTTTTCGGCTTTGATTTTCTTGCAGCCACGGCGGGTGCAAAGATGGTAAACATTGCCTGCAACCTGGCCTCCCTGGCTTGGTTTGCTCCAGCTGGGCATGTCATTCTTTCACTGGGCTTGTTGATGGCTGCATTCAATTTGGCTGGAGCTAAGGTGGGTGCTGGCCTCGCCATACGCAAAGGTGCGGGTTTTGTACGCAAGGTGTTGCTCGCTGTGGTCTGCCTGTTAATCTTGCGTACAAGCTATGACAGTTATTGGCCGTATGTGAAGAGCTGGTTGGCTTGAGAAATGTTTCACGTGAAACATTTATTGCGCTGCAAGCTTTCTGCGGTGTTCTGGTTTCCGCTCATCGCGGCTTTCGTAGCGCAGGCTCTTTTCGGTGTTTGTTACAGCTCATCAAGCTTTGCGCTACGCAGGCTCTTTTCGATGTTTGTTACAGCTCATCAAGCTTTGCGCTACGCAGGCTCTTTTCGGTGTTTGTTACTGCTCATCTTGCCTTGGACAAGGCTGATTTCCCGTCTTGTTGATTCTGGCTTGGGGCATGCGAGACGCAATGGCGTCTTCGCATCGATTGCTTGCGCAATCGCCCCGCGCTGCGAATCAGCCGGGAAGCCTTGCCCTGAATCGGCAAGATGATGCAGCAATCGAACACCTCACAGGCTGCGA
>JAIXTE010000066.1 GCA_027484315.1 Burkholderiales bacterium
CGGGCACCTGGCCACCGCCAGGTACAAAAAAATCACGCTGGGCGTTCTTTGGTTTTTACCATGGAGCGCCTTTTTTATTCAGGCGAGTCAAATTCGCGATACAGGGCAACCTTATTGAATTGGGGAATCCATGACTGAATTTGCGAGGGTTTCTCAAAAGCTTACCTTCTGCGCCCCGGATGTTGATTCAGGAATATCAGTATGCAGGCGGCCACCCTGCACCCCCTTAGCAAGCTTTGTTACCGGTGAAGTCTATTTTCGATTTCTGCCCGGCACCACCTGGCCACCCAATCTGTGATCACTGGATATCTGTCACCCGCAGCCCAGTGCCCCCCGGGCAACCTAAGATCCAGGTAAAGTCTATTTTCGAATTCTGCCCGGCACCACCTGGGCGCCCGATTTTTTATTACTTGACCTCCAACGCCCGCCGGCCAGAACCCCCTGGGCAACCTAAGATCCAGGTGAAGTATATTTTCGATTTCTGCCCGGCACCACCTGGGCGCCCAATCTGTGATCACTGGATATCTGTCACCCGCAGCCCAGTGCCCCCCGGGCAACCTAGGATACCGGTGCTCTCTATTGTTCGAAAGCTGCCCCGGCCATCTGGCCACCCAAGTTGCGATGGATGGGGTCTGTCACCTGCCGGCCGAAAACCAAGGACAAGCATGTGTACCGGTGAATTCAGTTTCCCGAATCCCGCCCAGGGGGTCTCAGGCAATCTAAATTGTAATGAATGGGGATCCACCGCCCGCCGGCCGGCACCCCCCCGGGCAACCAAGGACACCGGTGCACGCTGTTTACCGAGCCCAGACCTGGCCACCCAGTTTGTGATTAATGGAGTTCTGTCGCCCGCCGGCCGGCACCCCTTGGGCACGCATGGCCACCGGTGAAGTCTATTTTTGAATTCTGCCCGGCGCCGCCTGGCCACCGAGTTTGTGATTAATGGAGTTCTGTCGCCCGCCGGCCGGCACCCCTTGGGCACGCATGGCCACCGGTACATCCAATTCTCCTTTGGCCATGGTGCCGGAGCAAAATCACGCTGGGAGTTCCTAACTATTGATTTTCGAAGCCGACCGGGTTGATGCAGGGCTCTGATGACACGTCCAGGGAAAAGGTTCGAGACACTAGGGACTCAACCGGCATTTTGAGGAAATCAGACGATCAAATCTTGATTTCTGGGGCGTATACGCACCACCCCAAAGGTGAATAGGCACCACCTGGGAAACAATACGCACCAGCCCACGCGGGAATACGCACCACCCTCGCGCATAAATTTGAGTTCTGAATGAATAAAAAGGGGTGTTCTTGAATGAATTAGGCTTTCTTTCCAAAAACGGGTCGGATACCTGGCGGTGGCCAGCCGTTACCTTGAAAAAATCAGTTGTACCCTTGTTGTTGCAGCTTTTCACGGTGCTTTTTAACGAGTTCACTGCGGATTCCCCTGGCGATCTCAATGGCTTCATTGATGCGCTCCTGTGTAACGGTTGCCTCGGTACCCACGTACACGCGAGGAGATGCCAGTTTACGATCGGGAGACGATGCAATCACGCTGAGCTCTCTGAAATTTCGGCCGGCGCGCGAACGCCATTCCATTCGAAGTCCGACATCTAGATCCTGGTTACCTTTGTTGGCGTTATTGGTATCCCGGATTCGAACATTGGGACCCTGGTAGACGCCGCACAGGTGATCGATGGCTGCCTGGAGTGATTTGGTTGGCGAGCCGAGCCTTCCGACTCCGTAATGGCGATCATTAAAAAACTTGTTTTTACCTCTGTATCTAACCTGCCACCCATGAGTGGTGGACCTATTCTGTGAAGATGGATAGGCGTCAACCCGGCTGATGAAGCGGGGGACCATAAATGCATGCAGGTACCCTTTAAGGAAATACTGGCGGTGGGGGAATCCATCCGGGAGATCTGATTTTTTCATGTTCAAAGGTCGCGAAGAAAAAATACACGGAAGCTTAATTTAAACACAGGAATCCCCCGTTGGAGTGATTTGGACATCCCAGTGCGTAACGTTTGGATCAAGGTAACCGTTCTTGAAACGGAAGTGTCGCGGCTAAAACATTCTTTGCTGCCATGAGATCGGTATTGGATACAGGGCCACAGAACACGCGTTCTGAATCCGACTGAGCGGGTGTTTCCATTGTAGAAACACGGGCGTTCTCCGGTTTAACCGCCAGGAGCTTACCACCCCGCAACTGTAGCTTGCATTCCAGTTGCCTTCGGAGTTCAGCCCAGCTTTCGTCAGGGATAGGTTTGTTCAAATTAGCCACCTTTTTAGTTTGGATGGAAATGTTTCAAAACGCGCTCGAAAATCTGTAATCCAGGATCCGATTTTGAAACAGGACCGACCATTTACGATGCCTTAGACGCAGGTATCTCCCGACGGAAGGGTCGTTGTTGTCCCGCTCATGGATCTTGCGTGAGCAAAGAATGCATCCCTTCGTTCAGGGGTGTCTAGCGTAAGAGACCTGACGGATTGCGCCACAAAACCAGGCGACCTACCCTCAAATGTGCGGTAAACGCAATTGACAGCATGGGTGAGTGCTGTAGCAATTGAACGAGCTGACTCAGGCTGAGCGGGGTCGAATCTTGCGGCAGAATCAATAGCTCTTGCAAACTGCAAGGCCGCACCCAAATCAGGACCAGGGGAATAAGTCACATTGAGAAGGGCTTCGATGTCATCTCGCAGCCCATCTGCGTTCAGATCCGAATGGGGAGCACCCATGCGAATAAAATCAGGAGTACTGAGTGACTCACTCGGGGAGCACCCCAGCAAAAATGTAGAGAAAGCAGCACAAAGAGTCCAGGATGAAATTTTCTTCACAGCGCGCTTACCCCGCTCAATGTATAGCGTGACTGAATGTCATAAAAAACCTCAATTTCCTGAGCAACGCGCAGTGTTGGCGCATAAACAAAAGTCAGGTATTTCTCGTGCGCGGGCATCCGATCCCAAACCTTTGCGCACGCCTTTCGCATGACCTCGGCCGCCTCTGTCTTGAAGTTCTCGACGTCCTCGTAAATCCGATTGATGATCTTGGCATCTGATGGCGCAATCACCGATTCAATAAGACCGCATACCGGACAACGCATGGATGTCAAAAAAGACGAGGAGATTGTAGATAAACAGTTTTTGCAGCGAATAAACGGATTGTTGGAATTCTTTTTGGTCTCAAGCAACCGGTTGGCCAAGACTGGAATAACCTCCGGCCCCAGGGACTCAAAATCCTCTCCCAGAAGCTGCTTGAACTTCTCGACCTTGTTGTGATATCGCCTGGATGGGAGTGCCACACGCTGCACCTCTGGCGACATCATCGTTCTCAGGACCACGGCCTGGTATGGATTCTCTCCAGATGACTTCTTTTGACAAAACACCAGGGCTTCCCGCTCGGAGTCGAAGTACTCGCTTGGGTAAAACTGGGGCTCCTGAATCACGGAGGTGATCTGCCCCGGTGCCAAACCAAGCTTGCGTTCCGTGGCCACCGCCAGGCGATGGATTGCCACCACCATCTCGTGGGGAGTTGCTCGATAAGGAAGAATTAGGTGTTGTGCGATGGTCATTTGTTGTAATTGATTGGTTAAACACCGTATTTTTATCAATCATAGCATAAATGGTAAATATATTCCACAGTGGATCAAGTAATTCTGATGATAGACGGTGGCTAAAACGGGACAAAGGAAAAATGAAGAAATACCATGGTTTCTGGAAACAAAAATTTGGCCGGGGGCGACATGGATAGCAAAAACGCATATGAGAATTTGATTAACGAAGAGGCGAGAAATCTCGATCCATTTGAGGACGGTCGATTTGTTGAGCGGATTGCCTTTGAGTTAGGTCGACGCGTGTACGAAGGCGATCCCCTGGTTCTAAGCCGCAAGGACATCACGGTGATGCTCTCCACATTGAGAACCGGTCAAACAAATGAGATCAGGGCTTTGTTGAGAAAGTCAAACGGCATGTCGCTAAACAGGATTTATGAACACATGTGCGAAATGGGAGTTGTCGCGCTTCAAACAGTGAAGAGACACGCGGGCGCAGATGTGCTGTTTGAAAACGCAAGAATTCGCCTAACTGAGATCAAAAATGGAGCGGCGGCCGCCGAAATCGGCGCGGGGACGGCCTGGGGTCTGGATTGGCCGCAATTTGAGAAAGGCTACCTGTCCAATGGACAGAGCCTTTACGTGATTGAAGACAAGGAAAAGCTTCAAAAGTATGCGATTCACGATCGGGCTGGCATCAGAAATCAAAGAGACGTACCCATTAGCAGGCAGGAGGCCGCACAGCTTTATGGCCTGATCGACAAGATCGCAAGGCTTGCGAACCCCAAGTTCATGGAAACCTATCTTGCGTGCGCACGCGAGCTGGCCGACGACCCCCAATTTGACAAAGAAAGGTTTCTTGCGCCAAGAAAGCGCGAAAACAGCATGTCAATGTAGAAAATCACGCTGGGAATGCCCAATTTTTGATGTGGTGAGCCTAGCCAACAACCAGGAAAACGGAAAAAGAAGATGGCACGCAAAGACGAACACGACAGTTTGCTACATCGAGTAGCCAGGGAAATCGATCCATTTGAAGACGGTCGGTTTATCGATCGGATCAAGGTTGCCTTAAAAAGCGGGCAACGCAACAGATACCGTGAGCCGCTAAGAGCTCATGAGATATCGTCTACGCTGCGCACGCTGAAGGATAGTCCTACGCAGGAACTATCGGAGCTTCTCGCCAGGACTGACAACATGACCCTGGCGGATATATTGAGGGCATGCGACGAACTAACTCTGGACAACCTGAATATCCGAAAGGAATTCCTTGCCAAGGCCGGGACTACCATCATTGCAAGCACCTCTGATCTTGAGATTTTTCAGATCTCCAACGGCCCCGCAGCAAAGAAAATAGGTGAAGGTACCCAATGGGGACTTGATCAAGCACACCTGCGGGAGGCTTACCTGTCAGATGTCCATCAATTCCACGTGATCGTGGATCTCGCGCAAAATAAAAAGTACGTTGTGCACCCGCACGCGGGAATCCGTGATCAGGACGATAGGCTGGTGGACAAATCAGAGGGCGCCCGGTTGATAGACCGGGTCATGGAAGCAGAACCAGGTGTAATGTTCAAAAACCCCGAATTCCTGTTCAATAGCATTCGAGGCCTGGAGTTTTGCAACGATGACCCGGCTCCAGAGCAACCAAGAAAACCGTCTTCAGGCATGTCGCTCTGAATAAAAAGGATTCCCGGATTCGGCTTTGGGCAACCACGTAGAGTTACCAGAGCCGAGCAGCATCCAGGGCTGCGATTGCGCCGATGTAAATCAAGACATTTCGTAAAGCCCAAAACACATGATCGGTACGAGCAGCGCCGTGATTTCTGGAAACCCGCCATACACCAATCCCTATGGTGATCCCAAGCGTCAGCGTAAGTAAGAACGGGACTAACTCGGGTACCAGTGCGACAAAAACACCAAGCAGAAATCCGTCTCGCACGCCGTGCGTTATATCATCGACTGGTTGAGGAAGGCCCCATGCCATCACACAGGGTAGTCCGTCCCGTAGTGGCATATAGGAAGGACGCTGATGATCCTCGCATTGCGCAGACCCTTTCCAGCGCGCCTCAACCACAGGACCAAGAAAATGTTGCCAGAGAACCCCGGACAATAAGGGATAAACAACCGCCAGGAGGACTCGGTAAGCCGCCATTAGCCCGCCGCAAAGTAAGGCAATTTGAAACAGCTCAATCCGGAGAGTGTCGTCGATTTGCATGAGGCAAGTTAAACGCTCGGGCCTTCTTTCTTGACCCTGGCGTTTCGTACGACCTCGAAGGTATCCAGAACTGCCCGGAAGTTATCCCTGCCTTTATCGTGAAGAGCAAGCAGCTCATCCACGGATTTGTTGCGGTCGTCTGCAAACCAACTCGCCAAATTGGGATAATCTCCCATCACCAGCGAAGTCGGAACCACCGGTTCAGCGCTGTAGGCCAGTGTGTCAAGCAAACCGGCCCCCAGTTTGCGGCTATGAGTGACAACGAGCACTGAAAAGTCGCCCGGATTTGACATGGCGGTGGTTTCTTTAGCGATAAGCTCGCCCACAGCCCGGTGAAAGTTCTCCGACAGCCCCATCTCGGGCTCATCAAGGACCAGGATGACGCGCTTGCCGTCTTGAAGCCTCGACTCCATATTGGCGAAGGACTTTTTAACCATGGCGGCCGATACGGCACCAGTCGACTGCTCCGACTCATCGCCGAACATCATCGCACGACGAATGCCGGCCATCTCACTCAAACCTGAACCGGTGCGCTCGCGGATTGAAATGCTGATGGTGGACACATCGTCATACATGTCAGCAGCAATTCGACGCAGGTTGTCCACGAAAAAGGATTTTCCACTGGTGTTGTCCCCCACCACCAGAACAATTCTGGGGTCCCCTTCGCCAATATTGGCTTTAAAAGGATTGTTCCGGTGTGGCCAGAACATCGTTTTGGTCATCAACTCGTTGGCCGCATCCAAAAAGAGGTTCTGTTTGGATGAAGGAGACTCCAGGTCACTGGGAGAATAGATCGGGGCCGAGGTGCTTTTCATATTGGTCTAGGATTCAATGATGTGTTTTTCAATGGTGCCAGAGATAAAAAAGAGCGGGTATTCAACAAGAATAACCCGCCCGAAGTCCCCACTAAAAACTTTTTGGCATTTGCCAGGATAGTGAACCCGGCATCAATTCAAACCTCTTCCCAGTTGAGCGGGGCTGGCCGGATTCAACAACCCATCCTCGGAACCGCCACGGTCAAACAACGGGCACGAGCCGGCATGATCGTCAAATCGAAGCTCACGAACGAAGAATTTTCTGGCTTGATTGAAGATCTTAAGCAAGTGCGGATCAAGCAGGTCGTCGTATTCGCCATCCTCGCTGACCCAGAGATTGACCACTCCCTCTTCAAGCGATCGCACAGGCCACTCGCCGGCAGAGTGATTGGGACCCAATTTGCCGTACAGATTGTCTTTGGTGATGTGAGAGGTGCTTAGAACCCAAAGGGTACGAAACTCAATTTCATCATCGGTAAATCCGTTGGCGCCCAAGGTGTCAGTTGTTCTCATAGGAGTTCTTTCAAAAGAGATTTATTGGCCAATCAGAAACGATTCAAAGGCAACAACTGGGTCCAGCGCTGCGCCGGAGGACATTGATGCCGGAGAAGAAACAAAGGCAGAAAGAAAAGCCAGGCTGGAGATTGCAAACACGCCGGCAGCCGCATTGAATGAAGGTCCTTGATCTTTGGAGCTGGACTGAATATATTCGATGCTGAAGTTACTCATCTGGATCTCCGTTTGGCTTGTTGATGATTAATAATACAACACTAGGTTGTAATTGTCAATACAAATTGACAATGCCACTGTTAACCGGTGAGGGAGATTTGGTGCTTTCTGGTCCCGCCAATCGGAATTGTTTGGAAAATCGGGGAGAGCCAGGGGAAAATTAGAGTGGAAAGGTTGTCAAAAAAATAAAGAAAGGTGGGAAGAACATGAGCGTTCTGTTGATGATAAAAATGGAGCACCAAAAGGCAGCCCGGAGCTACGAGCATGATGCGCAGAGGATCAAAAGAGCGCGCGACCCCTATGATGTGGCGTCTGTTCTCAGGCTTAATCACGGGGCGTCCTGGGCGATGATGGAGAGCAGCCCAGAAGTACGGCACGCGAAGAAGAAAAGACTTGACGCCGCCGGCGAGAGACTCGACGAGTTGTTTGCAAACAGCCCCACCGTGGAGATGGCCAAGAAATGCTGGGAAGTCTCACGTGGCGATCTGCCCAAACATGCACGGAAGTTCTACGACGAGATGACCAGGCTTATGAAAAAACCCGGCGGACCGGGTTCTTCAATGGGGATGTAGAAGCTGCGGGCTGTCTGGCTACTGCTTCAAATTCGAGTCAATGCTTGCAGAGGAGAACTCCACTACGTTGATGGTGGTCTCGTTGAAGCGTTGGCCGACCAGCTTGACTGTGTCACCGGGCTGGGTCAATACCAGAAGGCTGCTCACACCGGAGCCGATCTCGAATACTTCAGGGCGACCAGAAAGCATCAATCGGTAATTGCCGGTCTTCAAGTCCTGCCCCACGCGGAACACGGCACCGGAGAATGTCTCATTTGATTGATTCTCACGCCCAGTAAGGCCGCTGTTTGTGCTGGCGGAAAGATAAGCCTGGAACGTCTCAGTGAGAGTGGGTTTTGAGGCGAATACAGTCTCGCTCTCGATGTCCACCATGCCGTAAGCATAGATCGCGTCGCCAAGTAATAGCGACATCACATAAGTTGGGCGCCCATTGACCAAAAATGGAATCGGATTGCTTAAATCGTAGTCCTTGGTGTGTGAGTCGTGCACCATCTGTTGAGCACGCTCCTCAAGGATGCCGTTTACTAGATACTCGAAGGTCTCCTTGGTGCGTGTATCCACGAAGAAAAACTTTTGTACACCGAGCGTATTTTGCTTGGTGGTGATCCCAAACACCCAGTAGCTTGCACCGTTCTTGGCAAAAACTTGATCCGCGCTTGAGGCTGCGAACTTGTCAAGGTTTGACCAGTTAAATCGCCCATGAACGAACTCCCCAGCATCATCCACTTGCTCGTAAAGCAGGTTCGGGGAATGAATAATGTCGACCCAGGCTGGCACATTGTCCAGATCGAAGTGTTCAACACCTCCAGTTTGAGGGTCGACGATGGCCACGCCCACCGTATCGTATCCGCTGGCGTTCACCTGCGGCTCAATGATGCTGGCCACATAATACGGCCGACCGTTGTCATCGAGCTCTGGGCTAAAGACATCAATCTTTGTTGTGGGGGAGTTAAACCAAAAATGACGGCGCAGATCATTTGAGAAAAAGGAGAGCTCCGTGTATTTCAGATTCAGAGGCTTACCATCCAACTCCATGACCAGCTTGGCATCGCCATAATCTGAAGCTGAGACTGACACGTAGCCAGGCGTTCCATCCATGCTCAACCAGCGGAAGAACCCCGTGGGCTCAATAAAGGCAACCCAACGAAGCTCACCATTGACCTCTTGCTTGGCAAGATCTCCAACCTTTAGCTGTGATGCCCTGCTTCCGATTGAGGCCAAGGCAACCTGAGCCTTTCGGTACGCCAAGGTGTAGGGCACCAAAGGAGCCTGCTGAATATCCAAGTCGGGAAGCTTCGAGCCTTCAACGACCACAGGGGTTCCCAAAACAGCCCCGAGTCGCGCTCCTTGGCCTGGCAGGAAATTCAAAAGAGAGGCCCCGAGGACAAAAAGAAAACAACACGCAGCAGTGAAAACAAGGGAGACGCGGAGCCAAATATACGATCGCTCCGATTCAAGGACATCGCGCCCCGTAAAGCGACCCTCAAATCCGCCAAGAAGGTATACCGCAAAGAACGACGCTCCACAGGCGATCAGTGTGACAACAAACAGATACAGGTTTGTCCAGATAAACGCCGGAATGAATGCATAAAAAAACAACCCCAATATCGCGCAAATTATGGAGCTCAGAATCAAAGGTCGGATCATTTCGTTTTACTCTTGGTTTCGATGGGCGATGAAATAATGATACACGAATCTTTGAATAATATCAATTACCGATGGATGACATCTTGAAGCCACCGCCGGGCGATTTTAGAGTTGATGATACGGATTGAATGGATCGGGAGACACATTGGCAGCGGCTGATCCGTTGGCAAGCCCCCTGCCCTCTGGTTCGTCTTCTTATGCGGGGTCTCTGGGTTGCTCCAGTAACAGTACCGCGGCGTCAATGTTTTCCCGGGCTTTTTTGGTGAGCTGCCCCATGGTCTCTCTAACCTGATCCGCAACGTGTTTTGGACTGTGGTCTCCCGCGCTTATAAGCTTGGCAATTTTGTCACCAATCTCAGAGGCCAGCGATTGCCGTAAAGCCTCCATCGTTCTGGCATCCAGATCATCAAGTTGCGCTTTCCATTCCTTCTGGTTTGCTTTTGTTGTCTCGGCTACTTCCGCTCTTAGGTTTTCCCAAGCTTGCGACTTGGCACCCAATTGCTTGTAGGCCTGGTCAGCATCGAGAAATGTCTCCAAGTACCGAGACTTTACATAAGCCAATTTTTCGTCGGTGAGTCCATCGCGGATCTGCTGTGAAAATTGGTTCACTTTATACTCGTCCATGAATCCTTGAGCGCCGCTTTCAGCTATTTTCATGGCAAGTTGTTTGTTATCTGAAATTCTGCTGCGAACTGGATAATTGGATCCAAGTTCAGTTTTGGTAAAGTCAACCACAGCAGAGGTTTCTTGTATCAGGGTATTAATTAGATAAACGGCTACTAATGAAATCACAACGATGGCGAGTACGACCATACCGCAGAGATTGAATAACCGTTTATCTTTTTTCATGACAGATTACCTCTTGATGGGCTTGAAAGTATTGAGGGCTCAGGCCTCCTGGCAGATATTGGCCGCCGGCTTAATCAGTAGGAGTCAATGTAAGAGTCAACGGGCTTTGGCCAATTGGATTTCAGGACTTCATGTATCTTGGAAACCCAGTGAGTATCGGCAGCGGCAGCTTCCCCGGTATAACTGTTTCCTGCGCAGAATGTCTCAAGCCTGAAAATCAAGTCGTCTGTATCTTCAGAGCCGACCTTGTCAGAGATAAAGGCTACGCCTTTTTTGGTCACTCGGAGTTGGCGGTGAACTGAGTCGTCTTTTGAAGCAATCAATTTGCGTACGTCATCAACGTCGAAAGGTTGGGTAAGGTCGAGCATGACGGGTTCCTTTAGTGAGATACGGATCTATTTGGTTAAATCGATCCTATCACAAAGCATGGAACTTCACAAAACAAAATGCTATCATTAGATAGACCCAATGAAGCCGGTTAGAAATAACTAGGCCTGGGCATTTTTCACTCTCCCCGGAATCTCGGTATTCTAGTTTTTCTTGACTCTCCAAGCTCATTAGTTTTTGGTGCAACCCGGCTACCTGGTTTACGCCTATACCCTTGATTTTCGTTCAATGTGCAAAGAAATATTCTCAGTTTTTCCCTTTATTTTATGGTTCTTTAAATTTTCCCATGCTATATTTTTGGCAAGCGCTTTGATTCAAGCGCGCCGTCTGCGTGGCGAAGACTTTCTGTCAGGATCAACAAACAAGTAGTAAAAGTTTTGTACTTCACACTTTAAAAATTGTGGAGCAGCAAAGGAAAAGCAGACTCATCCAGGTCAACAGTTCCCTGTTTACTTGCCGCTCCCTATCGTTTAAAGGTGAATGCAATGTCATTGGAACAAATCAAAAAGCAGGCTAAGCGTCTGCATAAAATCCTTCCCGAAGTAATTCCCGAAGTCATTTCCCAGAAAAAGGATTTCAACCTGGCGCTTTGCCAAGAAATTGTGGCTAAGCAATTTCGTTACCCCAGCTTTCATGCGGCAACGGAATGTTCTGCAGGAGCAACCCCCCGTAGCTCATTGGGTATGGCAAGCGCCGCTATGACTCCCTTGCCTGCCCAGCAGTCATCTGACACTCCGTTAATTGATGAAAGCTCGCTATCAAGGATTTGCAGGAAGATGATAAAAGTTCTTGCTTCCTACCCGATGATAGGAGAGCTGGATAAACGCGAATACCACGCCGGCATTGGCTTTTTCGAGGCGGGAGCCAAGAAAAGCTTTGATGTATATGCCGTCTGGGTTGGAATCAAAAAAGGGGTTGACGAGTACTCACTACTCGTTGTTCCTTGCTCAACAGACCCTTCGCTATTTGAGGCCGGTGCCTTTTTAAATAACGATGCCTTCAGGACTTTTTTTCTCAGCAGGGTTCAGGCCGAGATCGATCTACATAGTGATTTCGCAGGCATGAAATTTGTGAGTATCTGTGGTCTCTTTGGGCGACCAGATCGCGCTGAGGAGCATAGCCTGCATTTATTCCGGTTAAATCAGGTCGACGATTTCTCGCTTTCTGTTGAATGGCATTGCCCGCGCAATCCAAATCCTGATCTCAGGCTTGCCCCCACCCGCGTCTTTCAAGCAGTACTCACGCAGGCACCTCTTTGCTTTAGTGCTCAACACATCCTCATATACCTACACTGGGTTCTTGAGCGTGTTCATGTTGAGAGCGAAAGAAGTCTACTCATGCAGAATCTTCAGAATCACAAGCTGCTGGACGTAGGTAGGCTGGTCGATGCGCTCAATACCTGCGTTTTTGCCGCATCAAAGCGCGGCGATCACCATGACATAGGCGTGGAGTTCATGTTGCCACTGTCAGGGAAATCCCCTCTCGTGAGATTTCTTGAGTCGTATAGCACCGTAGCCCCTGGAGCTTCCTCCCTAGTAAAGGCGGAAAAATCCGGGAGGTGGGCTCCTTCATCGGAAGAGTACCAATTCTTTGTTGGCGCAAAGCCTCTGTCTGGAGTGAGGAGCCTTCTTAAAGGCTTTTGGCCAAGGCCACTCAATTTTGGCTCCACACCTCTGCTGGTGTTCTGTACTCGATCTTTTGCTCCCGCTGTTTCCGTGGTTGAGTCTTTTGTCCGCACAGCCCGTAGTCAGGGTAGAAACGTCATGTATCTGGCACGGTCGGCCGAGGTGCTCCTTCCGGAGAGTCTTCGAGAAGGAGTGGAGTTCGTTGATCTTGGGATACTGAAACAAAGCGCTGAGGAGGTGAACACCCGACTGAGATCTGCATTTCTCAAGTCGCTCCAATATGAGCAGATCAGCCTTCTCATTGAGGACAGTGATCATCTTTCCATTCACCCGTCGTTCAATAGCTTCTTGAACCAGATCAGAGACCAGAGCATCCCAGCGCTTCTGCTCTCCCAGGCGGTGAGCTATGATGCTCAATCTAGGCTTTTATCATTGCTTGCGCAGCGGCAAACAGCGGTCATCTTCTCAATGTCCGACGGGGAGCATTGTGCTGCGTGGTTTAACCAATCGCTTCGTTGGGGCGATGGACTGCAAGCATCGAAGTTCCGGGAAAATTATGCTTCAGGGGACCTGCTTATTTACAAGCGCAGAGACGGCGGGGTAATGAAGGGCGACTGGTACGAATTTAGTTCTTGAGAGGGGTGGCGAGGCCGTTTGTTCGGCCTCACCGGGTGAAGTAACTTGCAGATCATTTGATCCGGCGGACGTTCAATGTCAAAGTCGGAGCGTTAGTCATTACAAGCCCATTCCGTTGGTGTTTTTCTTTACGGAATGAGTTGAATTCTCTTCATGAATCCGTTCGGCGTCCGGGTGACAATCGACAAGGAACGCCATCATTTCAGTGGCATCCTTCTCCAAGTAAAACCTGACCATCTTTTCATTGAATTGTTGCACCTTAGCCGCGGGGACACTGATCGCATCAATACCCGCCGACATCAGAATACCGTTCATCATGAAACGTGATGTGCGCTTGTTGCCATCGAAGAAGAACTGTTGCAAGGCACCGAAAAGGAAAAAGGCGGCCGCTTTCTCAAAGGGTTGCTGAACATCTCTTTGGAGCATCTCTAATCCGCTGGTAAAGACGCGGTTCAACTCCGGCGCACCAGGCACGGTTGCCAATGGAGTGTATCGACCATGTTCGCCCAGTCCAACATCCGGCGTGTATCCGGTTTCTTCGCCTTACCCGCGGAAGTGACCCCACTCCAGCGCTTCATTACGGGCGACGAGTTCATGTAACTTGATGAAAGTGGCTTTGTCCAATGAAAACTGTCCAAACTTTACCAATGAAAGAAGGTGTTCGGAGCTGACTGCCAGATGAAGAATCTGTTCTTGATCTGAAATTTTGTGCCCGCCAAAAGTCACACCATCAAGCAAGGCCTTGACTTCAGGCAAGGTAAATGGATTGCCTTCGAGCACGCCGGCGTCCCAAACAAACTCTGGCAGCATGCGATGAAAACGGAAGGCCACTCGATCTATAGAGTGAGTTGGAATAACGTGGGGAACCGCTGACCTGTCCCAGTGAAATCCGAGCGCAGAAAAGAGTTTCATATTTTCCTTGATCCCACAAAGTGGTCTGGTTTTATTGTGGTGAGACGGAGCAATCAAGGCAAAAAATGATTCCAGCGGTTACAAAAATCTTAACTAGGATAGGCTTTTTTATTGCCCTCGCCTGTAAACCCGATGACTTCCAGAAGATATGAGACCCATATCACCCACACAATCAGCAAGACTACCAGAGTGTGATCATGCAGTGATCTAAGCACGGGAATCTGGTTTTGCAGCGACATCAATACGGATGATCTGTAGAACACGTTAAAGAAGTGCTCACTTGTGTTGTAGACGGAGAGTCCCAATAAAAAAAGAAGCCCGGCTACAGTGAGGGCTCCAGCTCTATTCGGCTTGTCTATGACCAACCCATGGCGCGCCATATAAAATACCACCGCGGCAAAGACCAAAAGCCAGTAAACCCACGATTGCTGAGTGAGGCCAAGGTCAAGACGTAACGCCATGAAATCCATCCCGAGTACAAAAAGGTAACCGAGAAATGCGCCTTTTGATGCCCGAATGAGAACACCAACCTGGCCATTTAAATCATCCTGTTTCATCAAGGAACCCATGAATGTAGTCAGATCTCACTGAGTGAAGGCTGAGCCGCATTCTTGACTGCGGTGACGGTTGACTCTTGAAACACTTCCGGTTGAGCCGAAAACACGCCAGGCGGCCGTAGGTACAGGGGCACAAGTTCTACGCCCGCCATTTCGCAAGCTTTCTTGTTGTGGGCAGCCAGACCAGTGATCTCCCCACCGCCACACTGCTCAAGCTGATGTGCGTGCGCAAGGAACACTGGTTTTTCCGCGAGACGTTTTTCCCAGGAATCCAGTATCTTCATGATTGCGTCAGCAGCCTCTTGTTCTGATTCACCACGGGCACTGATAAGAGAGGCGACGATTGAACTACGCAAAGAATGGAGATTATTGTTCATGGATAAATTTAATGAGAAAAGGGATTATGAAAATAATACCTGATTATAATTACAAAGAAAATTAATTGATCAATATGCAATTAATTAGGGCTATGTGCAATAAGTGGTTGAAAACGAGTTTCTTACTGAAAAATAATTTTGTTTTCTTTTGTGCAAAAAGTGGTTGAATTCATTTTTTATCCTGATACACTGTATTGTGCAAAAAGTGGTTGGGATAAAAATGAACGATACGAACGAAATCACACAAGTCTCAGGTTCAGCGTCTTTTTTGGGAGACTTCATCTGGAAAAATGCTGAAGACCTGTGGGGGGACTTCAAACACACGGACTTTGGAAAGATTATCCTTCCATTCACCCTTCTGAGGCGACTTGAGTGTGTGCTTGAGCCCACCAGAAAAGCTGTCAATGAGGCGTATGCCTTGCATAAAGACGGGGAGCTGGATGTTCCTTTAATTCTTCGTCAAATCAGCCAATATCCTTTCTTCAATACTTCTGAATACAGTCTTGCCACCTTGGGCGGAACGCGTACCAGGCAAAACCTTCTCGACTATGTTGCACACTTTTCGGACAACGCCAGACAAATATTTGAACTCTTCAACTTTACAGACACGGTAGCCCGCATGGACAAGGCCGGAGTCTTGTTCAAGATCACGAAGAACTTTGCCAGTGTTGATCTGCATCCTAATGCAGTTCCAGATCGGGCAATGAGTAACTTGTATGAACACTTGATTCGCAGATTCGGCGCTGCGGTCAATGATGGGGCCGAGGACTTCATGACCCCGCGTGATGTGGTTCACTTGGCTACCATTCTCTTGCTGGATGCGGATGATGATCTCTTTGCCTCTAGCCCCGGACTGATTCGTACCATCCACGACCCTACATGTGGAACTGGCGGTTTTTTGTCGGATGCAATGAACCATGCGGAAGAATACGGAAGCAAATACAAAATTGCACCCGTGCTTGTGCCTCATGGTCAAGAGCTGGAACCCGAGACCTATGCGGTAGCACTCTCAAACATGCTCTTGCGTCGCCTGCCCAATGAGCCAGGCCGTGATCTCTCCAAGAACATCAAACAAGGCAGCACCCTGTCAAACGATCAGCTTGCCGGGGAGCGATTCCACTATGGGCTTGCCAACCCGCCTTTCGGCAAGAAGTGGGAGAAGGACCAGAAGTCGGTTGAAGCTGAATTCAAATTAGGTCACATGGGTCGCTTTGGACCTGGGTTGCCGCGAATCAATGACGGCTCCATGCTTTTCTTGATGCACATGGCTAAGAAGCTTGAGTTGCCTGAAAACGGAGGCGGACGCGCTGCCATCGTTCTTTCTGGATCGCCTCTGTTTAACGGTGGTGCCGGCTCAGGGGAATCAGAAATCCGTCGCTGGCTGCTCTCGAATGACCTAGTGGAAGCAATAATCGCTTTGCCGGAACAGATTTTCTTTCGAACAGGGATTGCGACCTACCTTTGGATTCTTTCCAACAAAAAGGACAAGAAGCGCAAAGGCAAGGTTCAATTGATCAATGCGACCGGACTGTGGGATTCAATCAAGAACGAAGGTAACAAGCGCCGTGCCGTGACTCCCGAATACCAGCGTCAGATTGCCGATACTTACCTGTCCTGCGAAGATTCAGAGATCAGCAAGATTCTGGATTTCAGGGCCTTTGGCTATCGAAGAATCAGAGTTCTGCGTCCTCTACGAATGTCGATTCAGATCAATGATGCGACCGTCTCACAACTTGCCAATGAAAAAGGCTTTTCCAAGCTCGATGAAACGGCTCAAGCGGCTTGGCTGGATTGCTTAAAGCCCCTTCAAGACACCACCCATCCTTATGGGTGGGTAGAAGATTTTTTGAATGAACACTGTGCGAAATATCCAGAGGTTTTCAAATACACCAAGACACTTGCCAAGTCATTCATCAATGGGCTTGGGGTTAAGGATGAAAATGGCGAAGCCGTGCTAGATGCTGATGGCAACCCAATTGCGGATACTGACCTGACGGATTATGAAAATGTGCCTTTATTGGACAGCATTGAGGAGTATTTCGCTAGAGAGGTTTTGCCGCATGTCCCTGATGCTTGGATTGACAACACCTTCGTAGATGACCTGGATCGGGATACTGGCCGTGTTGGATTTGAGATCAATTTCAATCGGTTTTTCTACAAATATGTCCCGCCACGCAAGCTGCAAGACATTGACCTTGAATTGAAGCAAGTTGAAGATGAAATCAATGCGCTGTTAAATGAGGTAACCGAATGAGTCAGGTCAGCATTTACAGTTCAGAGTCGGGGTCTGTTGAGGTTCGCTTGGATGGCGACACGGTATGGCTAAGCCAAGCGCAGATGTCCGATTTGTTTTCTAAAGACGTCAGAACTGTCAACGAGCACATTTCAAACATCTACTCAGAAGAGGAACTTGAAAAGGAGTCAACTATCCGGAAATTCCGGATAGTTCGACAAGAAGGAAAGCGCCAGGTGAACCGAGAAATAGACCACTTCAATCTGGATGTAATCATTTCCGTTGGCTATCGAGTGAAATCAGTTGAAGGCACGCGATTTCGCCAATGGGCAACCAAAGTGCTGCGTGAACACCTCACCAAGGGTTACACAATAAACCAGCACCGATTCGAGTCCAACGCCCAAGAACTTGAGGCGGCACTGAGCCTGGTGCGGAAAGTGGCTGCCAATCCCGATGTGACTGGTCCTGGTGCCCGAGGCCTGGCCGATATTGTCAGCCGATACGCTCAGACCTTTCTGCTTCTTCAACGGTATGACGAAGGTTTGCTGACATCCCCCAAGGTTCAAGATGGCGGAACCCTTCCAACAGTTGATGAGGCCAAATCTGCCCTTGCGATTCTCAAATCTGACTTGGTTTCCAAAGGTGAGGCCACTGACCTCTTTGCCAGAGAGCGTGAGGAGGGGCTGGCTTCCCTTCTGGGCAATCTGGATCAGTCAGTATTTGGCGAGCCTGCTTACCCCAGCATTGAGTCCAAAGCGGCTCACCTGATCTACTTTGTCATTAAAAACCACCCCTTTTCAGATGGCAATAAGCGAAGCGGTGCATTTCTCTTTGTTGACTTCTTGAATAGAAACAATCGATTGATTGGGCCCAACGGCGAGCCCGTCATCAATGATATTGGACTTGCAGCATTAGCCCTTCTAATTGCCGAATCCGACCCAAGTCAAAAAGAAACCATGATCAACCTGGTCATGAACATGCTTTCTAGCGGAGGGCGCTCATGAGTCGCTACAAGCCATACCCCGCTTATAAAGATGCTGGCGTTGAATGGCTTAATTCAATTCCGTGCGATTGGGAAACAAAGCCAATAAAGAGAGTTACCACTTGTAACGACGATACTCTTAACGATGACTTTGATCCGCAGGAGAAGATCCGATACGTGGATATTTCATCGGTAAGCCTAACCACGGGGATTGAAAAAACGGACGAAATGATCTTTGCTGACGCACCATCAAGAGCCAGAAGGAAGGCTAAAGCAGGTGATGTCGTTATATCCACTGTCAGAACATATTTAAAAGCGGTTGCCCAAGTTTCCGAGGAGCATGAGGGTTGCGTTTATTCAACTGGCTTTGCCATATTACGAGCAAAAAATGAGTTTGTTTATCAACCCTTCTTGAAGTGGTTGGCTCTCAACGACCTCTTAATTCAGTCCGTTGAATCGAATTCCAAGGGTCTGAGCTACCCCGCGATCAATGCGAGTGAGTTAATAGATCTTCAGACTGTATTACCACCGTTTGACCAACAAGTTCTCATTACAAATATTCTTGATAAAGAGACCAAGCGCATCGACGCCCTAATTGCCAAGAAAACCCGCTTCATTGAATTGCTGAAAGAAAAGCGTCAAGCTCTGATTACACAGGCGGTGACAAAAGGCCTAAACCCCAGCGTGAAAATGAAAGACTCTGGGGTGGAGTGGATTGGAGAAGTGCCGGAGCATTGGTTGTCAATCAAGTTTAATCATGTTGCTCGCGTGACCGAGGGGTTGGTTGATCCAAAAGAATACCCTTACAGGGATATGTTTTTGATTGCTCCGAACCATATTGAGTCTGGGACAGGGAAAATCCTTGGGATGGAAACCGCAATTATGCAAAATGCGGAGAGTGGAAAATACACATGCAAAAAGGGCGCAGTTATTTACTCCAAAATTCGACCTGCACTTGCCAAGGTAACTATTGCCCCATGTGACTGCCTCTGTAGTGCAGACATGTACCCAATGGACTGTGCTGACAGCACCTATCCAGAATGGCTTTTCTACTTGATGCTGTCTCCACCCTTTACCTCATGGGCAATATTGGAGTCAGACCGAGTAGCAATGCCTAAAATCAATCGAGAATCATTGGCTGATCTTCGAGTATTTTTGCCGCCAAAAGAAGAACAATTGTCGGCTGTTTCTTGGCTCAAGGTTCAACTGGAAAAACTTGAAAAGATCGCCCTGAAAACTCAAAGTAGTATCGACCTCCTCAAAGAACGTCGTTCGGCTTTTATCACCGCTGCAGTTACCGGACAGATCGATCTGCGCTCGGAGGCAAAGCAATGAAACACCTTATTCCAGAAATTGTTGCAGCAAGGAGCCTGGCTGAGGATCTCGGGCATGCCTACTACACGATTGAGCATCTCCTGGCTGCCGTCATTGTGGACAACGACTTCGCCCAGCAAGACCTACTCGGTTTTGTAAATTTGCATACCCCATTGGCTGAGCCCGGAGATATTGCAATGCCAACTCTGGGCGTTCAGAGGGTAGCAAAGCGCCTAGCCCATGGGGACAACCTTTTTGACGCGATCATGGCCGAGGGTGATGAAGCCCATGGGCCGCATTTCATCAAAAAGCATGATCTGACTCAAAAAGATTTCTTGGTTCGGCAGAACGAGGCTGTCTTGACAAGTGAAGGTAACGTAACGGATTCGGCCTATGACGAATTCTTGGCGCAGAAAGTAAACGCCGCAAGAACCTCTTTCGCTGAAGGTAAATTCCTAACAGCAGAGCAGGTTGAGTCAAAAATGCTTGAAAAAAAGCAAAGCCTCAAGAACCGCGACAGTTCAAACGGGGAGCCTGCATGAAAAGCCCAGTGACCTTAAAAACAGCAAAATCAGACAAGCACTGGATATATGTGCTTGAAGCATTTGAATCCGGTAATTCCACCCAATACATCATTTGCTTTGATGATGACGAAATCCTGAAGGGCATTGTCATTGTGGGCGAATGGGAGTTCAGTGCTTTTTTCCGCCTCGCTGAGACGGTTTCCGAAAGGCTCAAAGAAGCAACTGGCCAACAAAAAAGCATCACCGTTTCTTTGAAATGGGATGAAGCGGCACCCATGAAATTCAAAGCTGAAAAAGAGTGGAACAGCGAAAAATGGAAAGTGGTTCTTTCCTGCCCTGAACCTTCGCAATGCTGGCGAGCGTGGAATTCAACTTCCGGCAGCCCAAGAAATTTCATTCTGTACCTTGAGTGGAATGAATTGGTCTCCTTGTTCGACAGGCTAAATGAAATCCCAGAACTAGATGCCCAAGAAGGCGGAGTCATAGAGCAGATTGATGATTGGGTTGATCAAGCCTCCTTGGACGGACTTGAAGAACTTCCCAAGCGGATTCTTTTGAGCAAACGAAAGTGGGAAACCCAGTTTGGTTTTAAGCGTCGGTATTGAGAAACCGGCTACAAACGATATTGGCGCAAGCCGTGCAGAACAACAATAAAAACCTCAGAGGGGGAGTACTTAATGGATACTGAAACACAATCGATCAGCTTCAAATTGTCTTTCGAGACAATTGAAATTTTGAACGAGATTGAGCGAGATATGAGGGCGCGTGGGTGTCCCAGGGTCAACAGAACCCGTCTGATGGAAACTGCGTTGCTGTGCATGGCCGCCAACTATCCCAACTTCAGGCTAATCCCAGAGGTCATGAACTCCATGTTCGCAGCCACGCAGGACGACTGCACCCGCATAGCCCGCATGACGATGTACCGAAAAGTACTGGAACCCTTTAAGGACCGCATCTACTCTGATGCATGGATCAACAGTGGGTTCGCCTCAGAGAATTCCTTGTTCCTATGGAAAATCTTGCAGCGACATGATTTTTTCAAGGCGCTTTGTGAAATATCCGACTGGGAGTCAACTCCTTACTTCCCCAAAGATGTCGAAGAAGCCTCAAGGCTTGTTTCTATGTTCTATGCCTGCCCAGAGCTGGAGGAGCGATATATGTTGGCTGCAAGCAGTATTGAACCCATGGCGTGGCTTAAAAAGGCCTGGCCAGAGATTGGAAGGAATGCCGTTCAATATGGCAACGACCGCAGATCCTCCGAAGATAAGGATCCCAAAAAGCAGGAAGGATTTGCTAGGTTTTTTGATCACTTTAATGAACAACACTTGAGGCTCATTCAGTCTCGATTTGAATACGAGGCCGAATAAAATGAGCGCTCTACCGAACAACGATCAAGCACACCAAGAAAAGCACTTTGAGGATTACATTGTTCAAAAACTCAAAGAACAGGGTTGGCATGTCGGGGATTCAAAACACTACGACACCGAGACTGCCTTGTATCCAGAGGACCTCCAGCAATGGATGATTGACTCCCAGCCCAAGGCCTGGGATCTTTTGCTGGAAACTAACAAGAATGACCCGGCCCAAGCACTTAAAGCCCTGACCACTCGGTTGGTGAAAGAGCTTGAAGACGACAAAAAGGGCATGATCCAGGTGCTACGTCGTGGCGTGAGCCTTGCCAGAATCGGCCATGTGGACTTGAGTGAATCCATGCCTGAGGACAAGCGAAACGAGGATGTGATCAAACGCTACAAAGCGAACCGTCTTCGAGTGGTTCCTCAATTGAAATACCATCCAGCCCGTGAATTTGCGATTGACCTGGTTTTTTTTATCAATGGACTGCCGGTTGCCACTGTTGAAGTCAAAACGGATTTCACTCAGTCTGCTGCAGCGGCTGTCGATCAATACAAAAAAGACCGCTTGCCTTCAGACCCGAAGACCAAGCGAAAAGAGCCCCTTCTGACCTTCAAGCGCGGCGCAATCGTCCATTTCGCCATGTCGGATTCAGACATTCAGATGGCGACCAAGCTCGATGGCGACAACACTTTCTTTTTGCCTTTCAACAAAGGCAACAATGGACATGCTGGTAACGCACCAAGAGAAGATGGTGAATACCCTGTGGCCTATTTCTGGGAAGAGATCTGCCAGCCCGACGCATGGCTTCGAATCTTCCACAGCTTTGTGTACGTGGAGAAAAAAGATGTCTCCGACATTTACGGCAATTGGAAGAAGAAGGAAACGTTGATCTTCCCGCGTTTTCATCAATGGGATGCAGTCAATAAGATGGTTGCAGATGCCAAGGTGAACGGCCCCGGTTTGCAGTACCTATGCGAGCATTCAGCGGGTTCAGGTAAGACCAGTACGATCGCATGGACTGCACACGACTTGACCAAATTGCGTTATGACGACGGCAAACCTGTCTTTGACAGCGTAATCATTGTGACCGATCGAAACGTGTTGGATAGCCAACTCCAAGATGCAGTCCAGCAGATCGATCACCAGTTCGGTTTGATTGCTGCAATAGATCGTGAAAAAAGCTCTCAATCTAAAAGCATCCAGTTGGCAAAAGCCATGGGAAATGGAACCCCAATCATTGTTGTGACAATCCAGACCTTTCCTTTTGCCATGCAAGAAGTGGTGACCAATAAAGCACTGAAAGACAAGAGCTATGCGGTGATTATTGATGAGGCCCACACTTCGCAGACAGGTTCTAGTGCTACCAAGCTTCAAGCCGCCCTGTCGATGAGCTCAAAGGGTGGAACGGGATCAATGACCGTGGAGGAAATCTTGGCCAAGCTACAAAAATCGCGGGTGAGGCCAAAAAATGTGAGTCACTTCGCTTTCACCGCCACCCCAAAGCACGCAACCATGATGCTATTTGGGCGCACCAAGGACGGTGAATTAGCCACAGACGACAATCTGCCGGAGTCTTTTCACAAGTACACCATGCGTCAGGCCATTGAAGAGGGTTTTATTCTGGATGTATTGAAGGGATACGTTCCTTACAAGACAGCGTTCAATTTGGCAAAGCAGCTCGATGATTCCAAGCGAGTAAGCGGGAAAGCTGCCAAGAAAGCTCTGGCCCAGTGGATGAATCTACACCCCACCAACGTGACTCAGAAAGTTGAGTTCATCGTGGAGCACTTCAGCAAAAACGTGTCGCACCTGTTGGACGGTAAGGCCAAAGCAATGGTAGTCACAAGCTCCAGGGCAGCAGCGGTTCGCTACAAACTTGCTTTGGACAAGTACATAGAACGAAACCCCCAGCATGCGGGAATTCGATCACTCATCGCATTCTCCGGAAAACTCACAGGGAAAGAGGTCAAGCACATTGAGGACGAAGGAATCAAGGCTGAGGACTTCATCGTGGATGAAGATGCTGAGTTTTCTGAATCATCAATGAACCTCGATGTTCTAGGTCAAGACTTGCGGCTTGCGTTTGATCGGCCCGAGTACCGAGTCATGCTGGTGGCCGATAAATTCCAGACCGGATTTGATCAACCCAAACTTGTAGCCATGTACGTAGACAAGAAGATCGCCAACGATGTGGAGATCGTTCAAACCTACGCCCGCCTGAACAGAATGGCACCTGGTAAAGACACGGTGTTCATCATTGATTTTGTGAACGACCCGGAGACGGTTCGCAAGGCATTCCTAAAATATGATGAGGGTGCAGAGATCGAGGAGGCGCAGGACTACGATGTGATCTATGACATTCAGGGTGACCTTGAGGAGCACAGGATTTATGAGCCTCAAGACTTGGAAAACTTCAAGCAGGCTCGATTTAGATCAATTCGTGACATTACCCAATCTAAGGACCCTCAGCACAAGGCCCTTTTTGCGGCGACGGACCGGCCAACACGAATCTTCAATGAGCGCCTAAAAATGCTTCGCGAAGCCATGTACATGGCTGAGGACTCCTTTCAAAAGGCGAAGTCTCGTGGAGACAAGACTGGTGAAAAATCGGCTGATCTACACCGTAAAGAATATGCAGATCAGCTCGCGCATCTCATGACCTTCAAAAACGGGTTAGGTCGCTTTTGCAGAACCTACAGCTACATTGCCCAGTTGGTGGAGTTTAACGAACCTGAACTGGAAAACTTTGCAGCATTTGCCAAGCTTTTACAGAAACGGTTGATGGGTCTGCCCCCTGAGGACATTGACTTGAAGGGTCTGGTTCTCACCGGCTTTGACATCAAGCAAAAACCAGATGAGGGGTCTGGGGATGGTGAAAAGCCTGTCCTCAAACCAATCGGTCCCGGCGGTCAGATCAAGGGAGGACCTGGGGCTGACTATCTAAAAGAAATCATCGACCGGTTGAATAGACTGTTTGGAGAGGCCACGCCCTTAAAAGATCAGGCTGTTTTTGTTAATCACATTGCATCAATTGCAAAGGAAAGCGATGTGGTCATGGCGCAAATCGAAAACAACACGATGGATCAGGCATTGAAAGGTAATTTACCAGGCGCTGTACAGCAAGCCGTTGTCAGGGCAATGACCTCACATTCAAAACTCTCCACACTGATGCTGAAGTCGGACAGCCAAGGGATGGCTGCATTGACAGGTTTGATCTACGAAATCCTGAAAGCCAACAACTCAATTGACATCGACTCACTGAATGATTGATCTTCTGAACCTTCCGGGGGTTACTCCGGTGGACATCAGGACTGAAGGTGGATACATCGTCATTGTCGCGGATGTTCAAGAGTCGCAGTCTGGCCTTTGCCCGCACTGTACAAAGCCGCTCTACAAACACGGAAAAAGGCGTATTACGTTTGCGGATACTCCAATTCAGATGCAACCTGTAAGGCTGGAAATCGACCGACCAAGACTTCGGTGTGACTCTTGTGGCAAGACCATCACATTCGAACTTCCTTTCCTCGATGAAAACAGGCGGTGCACGAGAAGGCTCATTGACGCCATCCGTAAACGGTGCCTTTCGGTGACCTTTCATGCTCTGGCCAAAGAAACCGGCTTGGCTGTCAACACGGTTAAAAATATTGCCAGCGATCTTATTGCGGAACTTGAAGCTACGGTCAAATATGAAACACCGACTATTCTCGGGATCGACGAAGTTCATTTGGCGGGCGAGTACAGATGCGTGCTGACCAACTTATCGACCAATAGTGTGTTCCAAATCCTTGAGTTTCGCACTCAGCCTGTACTTAAAGATTTTTTCAAATCCATGCCAGATAAGGAAAGCGTGGAATGGGTTTGTACGGACATGTGGAGGCCATTCAAGGCATCTTTCGGGCAATATTTGCCTAACGCCAGACTTGTGATTGACAAGTTTCATGTGGTCAAAATGGCCTCAGAAGCACTGGAGACAATGCGAAAACAATACCAAGGGGAACTCACAAAAAGGGAGAGGCTGTTCATCAAAAAATCGATCCGATGGATTACTTTGAAGCGACCATCTTCGCTGAGCAAGGATGAAATTGAAGATCTTGATGTCATCAGGCAACAGATTCCACACTTGGCAGAAGCCTACGACTTCAAAGAAGCGTTTTATCGAATCTACGATGTGCCCACAAAAGAACTTGCCATGGGATTCTTTGAAGCATGGGATAACTCGTTGCCTCCGAAGGGTATGGAGCCATTCGAAGCCCTGGCAAAAACGGTCAGACGCCACTATGAGGACATTTTTTCTTACTGGGACACTCCTCATCGCATAACCAACGCTTATACAGAGGCACTCAATGGTCTTATGAAAATATCAAACAGGCTTGGCAGGGGTTACAGCTACGAAATGATTCGAGCAAAAACACTGTACGCAGCAGAGGCCAGAAAGGTGGGCATGGGGGTCAAAATTGGGGGTAATAATCAGATTCCAACCAATCATGTTCTTAACAGCGTTGAATATGGCCCCCACATTCCAACCTTGAATACCCTGTCTGAAGATGATAATTCAAGTATGTGATTTGGTATTTCCAACCACATTTTGCATATAGCCTTAATTAGGAGGCTAGTCACTGGCCAGCACGAGTGGATATCATTGTGCGTTTCCACCGGGAAAAACATTGAGAAATTCACCACCTTAGAAATAAGATGAATTAGTTGCAATAACGCGTACTAACCGGATCCGAAAATGAGAAATCTGAATGAGAAAATAGACTCCCAAACCTCTGTTGCTGAGACCAATCAAGACCAGCACTTTGTACTTCAGGACAGCCGCTCACTTCTTGGATCGGTGATGATGTTCTGGCGCGATGGCGGTGGCTACACGTCCGATTTATCCAAGGCTGAAAAATTTACCAAGAACTCCGCGCTCGCGCAGCACTCATGCAGGTCGTCTGACGTGCCCTGGCCACTTGACTACCTGGCGGAACGAGCCAAGCCCGCCATTGACGTGCAGCTACTACGAAACGAGTACGCAAAGGTGCAGAAATCAACGCCGGCCGACACCCCGGCAGTCCTCACTGTGGGGGGAGCATACGATGGAAATAGCGTATTCTTTACCTGCAAGGAGGATGAGAAGAACGATGACAGAACCAAGAACCTGGACAAGGCCTATGTTTACAGCGCCGGGAGCCTTTATTCAATAGCAGACATCCCCGGTTACAACGCACCCAAGGCGCTCATTCTGGAAGACCTGAGAAAAATTCAGTTCATGGTTGTCGATGCGAAGGACTGCGACAAAGCTCAATCCCTGAACTCAAAATACAAGCCCAGGAAAAGCAAAGAAGCCGGAATCAGCTAAACCAGTAAAATTCTGCGTACCCCATTAATTTCTGCATTGAGAAGGGTTTTTGTGGTCATTGATCAATCCTGGAGCTCGGGCTCATCGATACTCATTGGAGACCTGGTGCTTCAAAAGGAGATGATGGCGCGTATCTTCGGCTTTCTTGGACTTGGGTTTTCTCTGGCATCAATGGTACTCAAGGACAACAAAAGTCTTCTGAGAATAAACATCTTTGCAGCCCTCTGGTGGGGGCTCAATGGATTCTTTCTTGGCTCCCTGACATCGCTGGTTACCCAGATCATCGGTGCCGGATTGGCTGGAATCAAGCTGTTCGGAAAGCAGGAAAACCACCTAAAATGGAGCCTGGCCGCCATCACGGGGGTAATCATGTCATGCGGGCTTACCTGGGATGGATGGAATTCGATACCGGTCACAGCCGCGAGCGTCGCGATCATTACGGCAATCGGGGTTGCCCAAGGACTTCGGGTTCGTTACTGGTTCTTCGTGGCCAACAGTTTATTCCTGGTGCACGCGATGATCTATGGCGCATATGAGCAAATCATCACTTGTGTTGCATGCTACATTGCCATCGCCATAGGGATAGTCCGAATGAAAGCGTCGGACTCCAAAAAAGCCAATTCCACGTTTGTTGACAGCGAAAGCCAATCACGCTGAGGCCGCCAATTTCATTGGGCTACCTGAGCTTTCTCTCTTGAGCCCTGCATTGCAATTTCAAAGAGCCGATTGTTGTATTCCCGGTTGACGATGCGCACAAGACCGGGCGCACCCCACTCTTTATCCGCACGCCCAGGTAGATCCGAGGGGAACTCGCAACCTTGGTATGCAAGCGTAAAAGCCTTGAATCCGTTGTCCGCCTCATCTACGCCCAACTGCGGCAAGGCATCAAGGTATTCCCTGGCCATCTTTTTCAGGTCTTCAAAATTTATTACGATGGTGCTCATGTGCACTCCTTTTGTTTTATCCGCGGGCAAGACACTGGTTTTCCCGGCTGTTGTTTCAAAGAAATATGCTTTCAATGCCTCATTCAGGTCGCTTAGACGCACGCGAGGAGACCCAATAGTTGGTGAATCCTCTCCCATGTGGTCGACCTCTGCTGCCATCAATCAGGATCCGGCAATGTTAACTTGCTGAGCTGCGTCACGAACAGAGTCGCCCGCCGCCGGCGCAGGGGGAGAACGAGGGTTAAGCACGGAGGATTTGCTTTCATTGCCATTGGCAGTAGCATCATCCAATTAATCTTCTCAAAATTCTAAAGGGTGCCCACACCTGGACACCCGGGTTTCAGGTCACAAAGATCGAGCGAGTTCGAACGCCTCGTACTGCTGTTTCGTTATCTCTCGAAAATGGACGTTCTTGATAATCAACTCATCACCGTTACACCAGAACGAGCCATCTAGATCCAACTCGGTGAGGCGCTTTTGATATGCGGTACCGGGCTCATCACCGTTGGCCTCATCGGTTTCTTCCAGAGTCATTGGGTCATCGTAGAAGAACACTGCGTACTTTCGCGCCTGCTCTTCCAGGGATGCGAGATCACCTTTTTTTTCTGAAAAGAAAACAGATGCGTGCTCTGACGTGAAGTTACCGTTAACCACGGTGAATTTGACTACAGCATATGTGCCAACGGGCGCAGTTGATTGTGACTTGGCTGCCTTGAGGGCACCAAAATCATCGTACCCGGCTCGCTTGACCAGGGCATTAAGAACAACACTGCTTTTCAGGCCGAACTGTTTGGCGAGTGCGCTCGCTGCTTCCTGAGCATTGATTTCAATGGTGATACCACGGCTTGCTTGTGACATGATCATTCCTTTATTGGCGTGCCATCCGCGCAACGCGATTTCCAGGTGTCCGCTTTCCCAGATCAGATGGCGATACCTTGGAAGATATGGCTCAAATGCCGGTTTTGTATCAGTTCTCTCTGGGCTCAACCCTATGCGGCGAGAAGGTTTCTGATACGACCTGAATCAATCATACGTTACTATGGTGATATTGTCAACACAAATAGACAATCGAAGAAACGGGGTGTCAAGAAAGGAAAGCGGGAGGTTAATTGTCGGGTTTAGTCGTCGGATTGCTCGGGCGCGGCGACACCGGCGGTGGCGTAGATGTCCACGTAGCCCTGGTTACCGGGGATGGGGTTGCCGCTTTGAGCCAGTTCATAGCCACCAAGCAGGTTTCTGATGAAACGCGATTCCATGCCCTGCCCTTCCCAGGATTGAGCACTTCGAGTTTTGGCGTTGGTAAAGTGCGAGCACTGAAGAAGAAAATCAGATCCGCCGCGGCGTTTGACCTCAGAAAGAAGCCTGGGGTGCTGCAAAAGTTTACTTGCGACAATCCAGGTCATCAGGAGATCGTTGAACGCGATATTTCCTGGAATTTTTATGGCCTGGTAGGCGGCCTCCGCATCGGCGTAATGGACACCGCAAAATACAACGGGGTAATGCTGCGTCAGCGTGCGCTTACGATAAGCAATTGTCGTCGGATTGGTCAGAGCTGCGCCCAGTCCCATGGAGCCGCTAAAAATATTCATTGGGCGAGACAAGTCATTAGGACTGGAGCTGAACGAGCGCGTTCGACTGGAGGATCATCACGGAAAGGTAGCATCAAGCGGATTAACTGCGAGCGTCGTACCTTTTGAAGGCTTGTATTGGAACACCAAACGCCGGATGACCTGCTCAGGCAAGAACCTCACTCCCCGCCTGCGGCATTCGCTTGCTCGAACGCTATCACGAAGAAAACCGATGACCCCCTTATGGGCGTGGCCAACATCTATCACCACTATGGAGCCGCAACTCGTCAAATTTCCCTCATCAATTTTGGTCATATTCTCTTCCTTGATCTATATGGGCAATTGAATGCGTTGGGTAGCACTATGCACTTTCTGGGTGAACGCGCTGAGGGATTTACCATCAAAGTTCAGCAAAAGACAGCTCTGTAGCCCCACAGGAGAAGGAGCCCTCCTTTGAATCCCCGGCAGCAAAATGCATCGCAGCGAGCGCCTTGGCATCAAACGCGCAGGTTGCCACAATTCGAACGTCATCAAAATCAAGAACGGTGCCATTCAAATACTCAAGCCGACCCTTCACCAGGAACACCTTGGGAGTCTCTGCCAACACCTTAAAGAAATCCTTGCATTCATGGGCGTGCGAGTATGCCTGAACCCCTGGGGATTCTTCCAGGACAACACCATTCTCAGGGTTGTAAACAACAAAACAGAAGTTGTCGAGGTTGCCAACAGCAACGTTGGTGTGAAAGGTATCGAGCGCGACATTCGCCCAAATGGTCTCGCCAAGGGTGTAGGGAACTGACACGCTGTAAACGCCTGACACCCCGGAATCCTCGAAATCGACGAGATCATGCCCAGCTAGACTGATAGCGACAACATGGAGTACCTTTTTCTTACCGTTCATAGCAGACCAGCCCAATTGAAAGAGGGGGCGCACCCCCCGAAAGTTGTCAGGTATTCTGTGTACCCTGACCACCAGACGCTCCACCGGGATTATCGGCATGACCCCCGGTTTGCTTTTGTGTGGCAGGCAAAGTCAGTGCAATGTTGCGACCGCCCGCCAGGTCAACAAGAACCATGTTGTTGTGCTTGCCAACCTCACGAAGCGCATCAATCCGGTTGATTTCCGTGAGCATGCCCATGGATTCCTCAATTGACACGCCATGCTTTTGGAATTCCGCCATGGATTCTGTGATGCCCCTGGCAAGAGTTTTGCGAGCATCAGAAAGACCCTTCGCACGCTCGCGCTGGGCTTCGGCCTCACCTTCGGCGATGGCGACAAGACGAATCTTGTCGGCCTTCCCTTGCTCGGTGGCTGCTTCAGCCAGACGCCTTGCGGCAACCACCTGGTTAAATGACTCCTGCACCGATTCGGACACCGTAGGCTCATCAATCAAAACGGCATCAAGCTCATAGCCAAAGCCGGACAATCGCCCCTTCAGCTCGGTCGCAACGTGAGCTACCACGCGCTCGCGGTCTTTGAACATGTCATCAAGTGTCATATCTGAGGAAACCGAGCGGATCGCGTTCAAAACCCACGTGGAGATTTGTTGTTCAGGATTGGTCAGCTTGTAAAACGCAGCAACAGCGTTGCCTGAATCTACCCGAAGCTGGATACTGACAGGCAGCAAAACAAACATATTGTCGCTCGTTTTGATATTCACATGAGCCTTGACCTCCGTAGTTCTCAGGTCTACCTTTCCTTCGATTTGCTGAAAAGGCGCGAAGATAAAATTCAGGCCAGGGCCCAACGTGCGAGAGTAGCGGCCAAAGGTGGTCACAATTGCAAGAGTTTGCTGTTTAACAATCCGGACAGGATTGAAAAAGAGAATAACAATAAATGCAACAAAAACACCAACCGTATTAATAATAATTGATTCCATTGGGATAAACCCCTTTTTTTAAAGATTGAAAATAATCATACAATATTAACATCGTATGGTCAATTACTCTGAATGTATTAATTAACGACAAAAAAGCCCATGAGATCATTGGGCACAAAAACCTCGAACATCGTGTAACCAATGCGATCATCGCCGCCGTCATTGACTTCGGTCTGGGAGAACTTGTAAACCCCAAAAAAAGTGTTCTCCTGGATGCGCTCAACCAGGGAGGTCGGATCGCCGTAAAAAGGAGAGCCGTATCTGGAAACACAAGCGCCGTCTACGAAAACGGATGTCACGATCATTCGGCTACAATCCTGAGGGGTAAGCTCCACCGGGCATGGCTGAAAATATTGCTCAAAACCCTCGAATCCACTGTTTCGTCCATAGAAATCCGTCATTCGCGCATCTGACGGACTGCCTCCCTGTGGGTTAAGCCCAGCCTCAGTCAGCGCCCTCAGATCAAGGAACGAGTGCTCCATCTCGCCATCCAGGTCGCCGATGCAGCCATCAACCAAGACAGCAAAGAATGAACCCTCCCCTGCTTTGGGAAAAACGTTTGTAACCCGGGCAGCTCCCCTACCGTCGGCTGCTTTATAGCTCGCCAAATTCTCAAACCCGTAGCCCACCGCAAGGCTTTCCTGAAGGTCAGAGAGCTTGATAGCAACACCCCTTTTTTTCAGTTCGGCGTGCGCAGCAGAGCAGACCGCTTTAAAGGAGTCAAAGCGCAAGGCTTTTTCATTTTTGGAAGTAAGAAAAGAATTGGTAGCTGAAGTCATGGTGTTCACCTTTATTTTCCCGTTCCGAACAACGACGCACGCGCGTCACGACTATTTTGACTTCTGCCATTGCCAGGCCGTATCGGAACAAAACAAGGACTATTCCAGACCAAGAAAAACACGCATTCAACATACCCACATGGGCGGCAGAGATGGGAAGCGTATCCCAGAGCAAGGCTGTGTCCCGTCGCTATTTTGACGGAGCCCGAAAAGCTCATATAAAAATCATACTACAAAACACTAAGTTAATCAATATTGACTTTCGTAGTGGTAAAGAGTATGATTTGCTAATGGTAGTTGATACCTGCCGTCTTCTGAAAAAGGCCAATTCAACGAAGTAATCGCTTGTTTATGAGTCCTCTCAATCAGGGTCATAGCTTGTCGACAACGAAGACACTCGATTAGCACAGCGCCCGAAATATTGACAGGAGTCACACCATGACACAGCAAAAGCGTTTCCCCGCACTCAAAAAGCAAGCCGAGATTCTTCGCGACGAGATCTCACAGCTCGGCGCACAAGCCGGACAACGAAAAGCACTGGATATTTTGTCCAAGATCGCTGGCGTTAAAAATTTCAATACGCTGTCAGCCACCGCTCAGGATGACTTTGTGGTCGAGGTTGACCAGGAAGAACTAGATCGTGAGTTTGGAAAAAGATACTGGTTGATCAAAATTGCAACAAAGCAAGGGGAATATCAGTGCGTGCATTCGATGTTCATGGGTACGAATGACAAAGGATTTGACCCCGTGGCGTTTGCAGACAGCGAAGCAAGTACCTGGTTTGGGTTTTCGTCAAGAAACCGAAAAGAAGGTGAAACATACCATTTCAACGACTACCGAGACCAAGCATGGGTGAAAGAGGTAAGAGAGATTTCTTACCCCACCTTTATGGAAATGACCACCGAAAACTGGAAGCCAAAGGTTGTGGCCCCATCACCTAAGATGGATGTCAAAATCTCTGAGAATCTGGGGAATCTCCAGGAATCGATTGAGAAAGCCGTGTCCGCACTCTACGATGCGCAGAACGTGGTGGATCCCTACCAACCCGGAACCGAGGAGTTCCTGCAGCTCGTGGAGATGTCCGAGGCAAGCGACGAGTCACAAGCTGTTGAGCGTGGGCACACCGGTGCATACATGTTCGAAATCCATGCGCTGCAGGACGCGTTGCGCAAACTACAGGCAATGTAAAACAGCGAGGGGGTGAACCCCCCCCCTCCAGACCATCCTAAAATTTGATTCGACCAAGTCGCGTTTTTTCACTTTTGGTTTGAGTGTTTTCATCCTGCCATTTCCGAAAGTCTGCTTTTTTCTTCGTTTTACTATTAAGCAAAGCAATCATCTGGGGCAGCCTGTTCGACTTGAAGGAATCGACATCGGGAGAATTTGACCGAATGGGTTTCATCAGGTCCACGGGTCCATAGACGGCATTCACGGTCAGGGCATCACGACTTGACAGGATGGCAAACAGATTTTCAGCGGCCTTGAGCTTTGCTCTCTCCGTGCGCACGGGGTCTGTAACGATCTCTTTAAAGCAGGCCTCGGCGATTTTAAAGGCCAGCTCCAACTGCTGAACACCTTGTATTGTTCTTTTTTGTGGGATGTGAACCAGGTTGTGCAGCTTACTTTTCAACAGGTGAAAAGGGTGCATGATCTTGATTATTCCACCCGATATATCCACCTGCAGCGCGTGGTCGATCACCTCTTTTGACTCAAGACCTCCGACGTTTGCGATGAAGTCAACAAGAATGGGGCTCTCCCCCAACTCACCTAGATTCACAGCGAGTAAGGCGTTATTGAGAGTGTTGTCCGAGAAATCTGCGATCTTGAATGAGTGGATTGATTTGAACTTGGAGGCAAACCGGTGTGCGCTGTATGCGGAGCCCATTAAATCAAAGTCCCCGGATACTCCGCTGGCGATTTCATCGAATTTGTACAGGTGAGCATAGAAAAGTACGGCTTGCCCTCCAACAAGAACGAGATCCTCGTGCTCAGCCCCTCTAAGCAGCTCAAGAACCTGGTTGTAGTTCAGTAATCGGACACCAGACAAATTCTTCACCATGCACTCATCGGGTCATGATTTTTGACAATCCTGATGTCTACGTGCTCGCCCTCTGGAAAACAGTACGAGACTCCACTGTGTTTTTTGAAAAGTTGGTCCGAAAGCTTTTGAGAGTACGCCTGCAGCTCACTTGCTTTTCCGATCTCAATGTTTTCCACATCGAAGGACTCTAGTCCATCAACCGGAAAAACCTTTCTGACGCATCGACCATTGCTTAACTCGTAGCTGCTTCGAAGCAAACCCAGTTCCTCCGCCCTGGCGAGAGAATCGAAAACCCGACGATAGCCGATCTCCAAGTTCTTGGAGATCTCATAGAGGTTCATCCCTGGGGAGGCCTGGGCTTTCTTGACGACCTTGATCAGATTTTTCGGGAGCTTTTTCATATGGATCCTTTTCTGTACTATATATGACATTTTTTTCAACGTAAATGGTCCATCGAGTCGCCTCGCGCCAGATCTCCTTCTGAAGAACACGGCTGGAATTTCTTTGTGAAGCCCGGTTGTGGGATTACGATTTGGAAAACCAGGAGAACGCCATGAAAAACTTGAGCAACCAAACCGCCGACGGAAAACCAAGCCCATATATTCCAAAGTCCATTCGAGAGGAAAGCAACCCGCAGCGCAAAGCAGAGTTGTTTTACCAGATGGGGTACGAGGAATCGGAATGCGACAAACTGGGCGTGTCTGCTGACCTTGTCAGGGCTCTTGAAGAAAAATACAACGGAGGGTCTATCCCGCTTCGGGACTTGTTAAGGCTGGGCCCCAGTAGATCTGATCCAAAAGAGAACGAGCAACTCATTGGCCAGGGCACGATGACTTACGGGGATTGGAAAGGAGTAACTGGGCCCGGGGCGCAATTTAAAGAGATTCTTGCCGCCCAGAAGAAGTCAAAATCTATGGAGCCCTGATCGCCCTACCCCTGCTTTCTTAAAACGGTGATTTTTGCTGCGTAATTCCCTCAGGCCCGCTGAACATCAACTGTTGATATCCAGGCTGCCTGAATCGAAGTTGCCGGAATTCCCGTGGGCTGACTTGATCTGGGACGGCGAGAACACAATGATCTGTTGATCGCTTTCCACCAGGCCTGTCCCGATGATGCCATCGTAGCCCTTTGCTTTTAAGCGGCGGTGCACCTCGTTCATTCCAATGGGCTCACCATCCTCACCTTCTTCGAGAGCCAGCTCATGAAGATCGAGTTTCGAGGTCAAAAAGGGTTTCTCCATTTTGATGTACAGTGCCAGGACCTGCACTTCACGATTTCTACCGCCCGCAAGCGTTGCCCACAAGTGTGCGGACTCTGGTCGAAATGAGAGATAGATGCCCTGCCCGTACTCGCCGTGCGCAGACACTTTGAATTGCGAGAAGTCTGAGGCTGTTCCGTGGTAACACACCAACGGGTCTCCCCTTTCATTCACGATTTTAGATTCGCCGAACCATTGTCTGAAAGCCTGGTTTTCGAGCAAGGGGGACGCCAGGGGAATTTCTGGAGTGGATGTGAGGCGACGGGATTTGAAATCCATGTGCAGGACAGATCAGGGACGAAAAAATCAGGAATCGACTTTTTTGTCGGTGTTCGCGGCTGCTTTTGCGGGGGGATCATTGTTAGCAAGCCACTCACGAATTCGCTTCAGCGATTCACTCGTGTCGCGCTGCAGATGATCAAGCTCATCAGGAGAGAGCTTTCGTCCAGGTTCATTGTGTGTGGGTAGCATAACACGCCTCCTTTTGGTAATTATACATTATTTGCCAACAAGTTTCAACCGTTCGACATGCCGCCAATTTTTCTTGCCGCATGGAGTCTGTCCTTCATCGATTGAGCTGAATCAGCCGCCTTCAGGTGGCCTGCCTCACCCTGGGTTAATCTGTCGATACCGAAACCGAACTCCTCTTGCCACAATGCATCCATTTTGTCGCCGTGCTTCTGGCGGATTGCCCGCAGCATCCCCTCCTTGACTGGGAGATCGAGTGCTCCCTCATGGGCTGTCATGACAATGCCGGCCAGGGGGGTGGCACCTCGGGACTTGATAAAGCTGTGGAGCGCCGCCAGGGTGCCCCCCATGGCCAGGGTGTCATCCACCATGAGATAGGAGGCTCCGGGCGTGACGGGCCCATCAAATTCCGGAAGAAATGCAAGGCGGTGGTCTGAACCCTTGTTAGTGCGGTGAGGGGTGTTGGTCTGGCGGATTTTGTCCTCAACCGCCAGGTTAAGACGTTTGCCTAAAAGAGCTGCTGCAGCCAACGGAATCTTGTTGTGTCCGGTTTCCTCCAGGGAGACGACCGGGCACAGAATCGGTTTTGTGTCGCCGATTCTTTTTCTGATTGCCTCCAAGGTTTCATCCTTGATCAGGCGCGAGATCAGGATAATTGCGGCATTCTCATCACCAGACTTCGCAGCCAGGTACTCAGGTTCGTTGGAGAGTCCCTTTAGATCACCATTTCTGATTACCGGTCCAAAATTACCCCAAGGCAATCGGGGTTGCCCGTACAAAATGGAGTGTTCCCCTAAAATTTTCATGTGGTGGTCATCCTATTTTGTGAAGTCTGGGTTGAGGGGGTCGAACTGTCCGACGTTTCCGGTCGCCGATTTTATTTGCCCGGGACTAAATGGCATGTACGCCATGGGTCTCTGACCAGCATCATCCCGACCTTCATCGATATACACCCCATCGAACCCCATCTCTGGCATTTCTTCCTTGAGAAATGCGACAAGGTCTCTTGCCTCCACCCAGTCAGGCAGCCCCGCGGGAGTCAAGGTGGCGCCGTTTCCGAACTTCCCAAAATACAGATCGTTGTAGATCTTCCTGTGTGCCGGGTTCCTGGTATCAAACGGTTTTTCAATACGAAGGTACACGGCGATCACCGCCGGCGCTTTGTCGCGAACGCCATAGAACGAGGATGATGCTGTAGACGAGGTCGTGAACTTCTGGGCGTACTCTTTGGATGCAGTGAAGAATTGATCTGGCGCAAACTCAGAAAAGCTGGCATCTGGCGTACCGTGATAGACCACCAAAGGTTTACCGAGGGTGTCGATCACTTTGCTTTCACCGAACCACCGCCGAAAATTCGGGTTTTCAAGTATGCCGGCGGGCCTATTCAGATCGCCGACTGGCGTTGATCGCTTCGTTTTGAAATCCACTTTGACTACCTTGTTATATCGGGATTAAGAGAATCAAAGGATCCCTTGTTGGAGTAAGCCGATTTAATCTGCTCTGGCGAAAAAACAGCGTATGAATACCCTCCTCCCTCATAGCCGTTCTGATAAGTGTAGCCATCATATCCTTTGCTCATAAGTAGACCCTGGAGGTCACCACTGTCGGCTTCCTCCTGAGAAATAACCTGGCGATCTACTAAGTACGGTGCGATATCTTCTTCGCACCAGGAACTAAAATCTGTATCGAATAAAATTGGGTTCTTAATGGACAGATAAACGGGCATTAGAATTTCACCGCACGATTTAGCTTGGGCTTCACTACCAAAGTGAAAACCAAACTCTCCATACCTAAATTCAGAGAATTCGGTATTTGTGCCGTGGTACACAACGAGGGGTTTTCCAGAGCTATCTACGATTTTACTTTCACCGAACCACCTCTTGAAATTGGGATTATCCAGCACGCCGGCAGGTTGATTCAGATCGCCCATTGGCGTTGATCGCTTCGTCTTGAAATCCACTGAGGTAACCTTTTCGTGAGCCGATGATTTCTAAATTATATGAGGTGGCTACTCCGTACAGCAAACAAAACCCCATAGCAAAAAGCAACAACGTCCGGCGAAAAATGCAAGTAAGACTCAGAGAATCAAGAATATCTCGGAACCAATAACGCGCATTTTTCGCTTGAGACGTAGTGTCGTCAGAGAAGGACTTAAGCCTTTACATTGCTGGCATTTATTTCGCAAATTGCGCTGAGCATATATGGGGGTAATGGGTCGCCTGATACAACCTGGACTCACATTAAGCGTCGAGCCGCCGAAAGCTCCATCGCCTGACAAAGGCTCACCTGATACAATATCGATCGAGCAGACGTGAGGTCTTCTTCAGTTCCATCGCCTGACAAAGGCTCACCTGATACAATGCGATTCCATCAGCTCAGCTCACTACGCTTGTTCCATCGCCTGACAAAGGCTCACCTGATACAATGCAGCGCGGCCAGCAATGGCCGAATGTTGTGTTCCATCGCCTGACAAAGGCTCACCTGATACAATATCAGCGATTTTGGAACGAGCTAAGGGTCGGTTCCATCGCCTGACAAAGGCTCACCTGATACAATAGCTACAAATTAAACCAGGCTGCCGCTCTCGTTCCATCGCCTGACAAAGGCTCACCTGATACAATGTTCACCTAGGCCCAGCCGCCGCAGGGTTCGTTCCATCGCCTGACAAAGGCTCACCTGATACAATCAGCGACTGGATACGTTGCAATTGCAGGTCGTTCCATCGCCTGACAAAGGCTCACCTGATACAATGGTTTTAAAGGCTTGTTCAATTTTGCCCAGGTTCCATCGCCTGACAAAGGCTCACCTGATACAATCTTTGTGGAATCCATACACATGGACGTGGGTTCCATCGCCTGACAAAGGCTCACCTGATACAATCTGCATACGTAGTCAACGATCGCGTAGCGTGTTCCATCGCCTGACAAAGGCTCACCTGATACAATC